>CALGLM010000449.1 GCA_937930275.1 uncultured Ignavibacteria bacterium | reverse complement strand
AAAGGAGGACTAATCAAGCCGGGCAAGAATCCTCCCAAATTCATCAATGCATAAAGCATCGCATACCCCATACCGGCAGTTTTTTCTGTTGTTAGCTGTTTAACTCCGGCATAAGCTGCAGGTTGGTAGATACCGTAACCTAAAATAATTCCCAATATACCTATCATTGCAATTATATGAGCTCCTCCCCACAATCCGTTTCCTCCGGCAGAAGGAGAAAAAGCAATTAAAAACCTTCCTACAAGCATCAAACTTAAAGAAATTAAAAATGATTTTCTCAAGCCTATCCAGTCAACAGTCGCACCTAAAAAAAGCATACTTAAAGTTATTCCCCCGGTTAAAATACCCACCATGTTTCCGGCTTTTATATCATCCAATCCAATTTGATTAAAAAACATCGCCAACAAACTTAAAACGCCAAAATAGGTCAATCCTTCTAAAACATATGAAAGGTTTAATCCAAAAAGTGCCCTTGAAGTGTGTGCTAAATCAATAAAAGGTTGTGTTAATTCTTTTGTTATGCTTTTTAGCATATTTTCGTTTTTAGGTTCATTACTCATATATTGTATATCCTTAAATAATGTTTACTTCAGTTTCTAATTCTATATTAAACTTCTTTAAAACTTCTTTTTTAATTTCATCGCTAAACGCAACAATATCGCTTCCTTTTGCATTTCCGTAGTTAACAATAATTAATGCTTGTTTATCAAAGCAACCAACATCCCCTTTCCTAAATCCTTTAAATCCACAGTTTTCAATTAACCAACCGGCAGCTAATTTATATTTATTTTCATCCACTTTAAAATAAGAAATATACGGATATTTCTCGTATAAATCATTAAACAAACTTTTATTTATTTCGGGGTTTTTAAAGAAACTTCCCGCATTTCCAAATACATTATAATCCGGAATTTTACTTTCGCGAATATTTATTACCGCATTACGAACATTAATTAAATTTATTTCCTTTTCATTAGCTAAAAAATCGTTAAGCGCTTTGTAGTTAATATTATACTTTTCAATTTTAGATAATCTAAAGTTAACCTTAGTTATAATTCCCTTATTCTTCAGTTTATGTTTAAAAATACTTGTTCTGTATCCAAAATTACAAACTTGGCTGTTATAATTTTCAATTTTTCCGTTTTCAAAATTAAAAAATTCAAGTTTTTGAAATATATCTTTTAATTCAACCCCGTAAGCTCCTATATTCTGGATGGGAGATGCTCCCACATTTCCGGGTATTAACGAAAGGTTTTCTGCCCCGTATAAATTGTTGTTAACACAAAACTCTACAAATTTATCCCATTTTGTACCGGCACCAACTTCAACAATAGTATTAGTTTTATCTTCGTCAATAATATTTATTTCATCTTTAACATATCTTAAAACTAAACCGGAAAAATCATTTGTAAAAAGAATATTGCTTCCCCCCCCTAAAACAAGATAATTTATTTTTTTTGATTGAACAAACTCATATAGCGTAATTATTTCGTCAATATTAAAAGCTTCAGAAAAAAAATCGGATTTTATATCGAGATTAAAAGTATTGTATGTTTTTAAGTTATAATTATTAAAGATATTCATATAAAGTATAATTTTTTAATCTGTAAATTACAAAATATTTATATAAAGTTATAAGTTTTTATTTAAATTTTTAACCTTTAGAATTTCACCGTCAGATTCAAATATTATCGTTCCTAACACATCTGTTCTAAGAACTTTCGAAACTCTATTAAGTCTATTAATAACTTTTTCGGAAGGCAATTTGTAAGGATTAAATATACCGCAACTGATTATTGAGTACTTTGGTCTAACCATTTCAATAAATAAACTGTCTGAAGAAGAGTTGCTCCCGTGATGTCCGGCTTTTAAAACATCAGATTGCAAAAATTTACCGTATTTATTTAAATAAAATAGCTCCATATTTCTTGTAGCATCTCCCATAAACAAAAATGAATTATTCCCGTAAACAATTTTAATTACACCGCTTTTTTCGTTAGAAGATCGAGTTATATAATTTTCATCATTTAATATATACAGTTTTACCGAATCAATAGTAATTATTGAATTACTAAAATATTTAACTTTAATTTGTTTGGTACGAATAAATTCTTCAAATTTAATATCTTTTTTATCACTTGTATCAAGCTTTGGTTTAATTAGCGTTTTTATTTTAATTTCATCAGTTAATGACTGTAAACCCAAATAATGGTCTGAATCAATATGAGTAATAAATACGTAATCAAGAATCTTTATTCCGTTGTAGCGTAAAGTCGGAATTATTGCATCATGTCCGGAATCATAATAATCGGTTTTATTTCCTGAATCAATTAATATTCCTTTTCCGTTTTTTGTTTTAATAAAGAATGAATCCCCTTGCCCAACATCAATAATAATTATTTTTACAACCGGCTTAATAAGGTAAGCTTGAACAGAATAATTCCCAAATACTAAAGTTGTAAAAATTATAGACGAAACTATTAAATATTTTTTGTTTTTAATAATTACAAAAGCTATTAAAATTGTTAATGCCAAATAAACTATTACCCCGTCAAGAAAAGTAAAATTGTAACAATTAACAAAAGAGTATTTGAGGTTTGCAAAAAAGTTTACAAAGAAATTATTTATACTAACTAATTTTTCTATTCCTGCCGCAAAAATAATTCCTAACTTTACACTTAATAAACCTAATACTAAAGAAATTAATCCGCCGGATAAAATAAACGAAATAAGAGGAATAATAAACAAATTTGATATTACCGCAATTATTGATATCTGATGGAAATTAATTAATAATATCGGTAATGTAGCAAGAGTACATGAAATCGTTACAAATAATAATGACAATATTGTTTTAATCCGTTTATTAACCTCAACATTTTCAAAATATTTATTAGTAATTTTTGTGATTAAAATTATTGTCAAAACACTTATAAAAGATAATTGCAAACCTACACTATAAATTTCAAAGGGATTAATAATTAATATTATAAATAAACTTAAGAATAGTGAATTTGAGGCAGAATAATCTCTGTTAAAGTAATTGCAAAATAGGAAAATAATTGTCATTATTGTAGCACGTATTACAGAAGGACTGTTTCCCGTTATGTTACAGAATAAAATCACAAATAAAATACTTAAAATAAACCTAACTTTTAGATCAAATCGTCCGAGTATCAACGTTAAAATATATACTATTAAACCAACATGTAAACCCGAAACTGCAAGTACATGCGCAACCCCCGATTTTGAATAATTGTTTTTTATATCCTCGTCAATAAGTCCTCTATCACCTAATATTATTCCCCGTAAAAAAGTATATGATTCATAATTATACAATTTACTTAAAGTTATATCTAAGCTTTGTCTTACATTTACAAAAAAATCGAAAAATCCGACACTCTTTCCTTTTTTTACTATAAAAGTACTATCATACTTTGTATATGCAACCCCTATTATATTTTCGATTTTCAGCATATTTCTATAATTAAAATCTCCAAAAATTCGTTTTTCCGGAGGATTTAATATATTTCCGTTAAATTTAATTCTATAATTTAACTTAAAAATATCGTACGCCTTATCTCTATTAAAAGTAGTGTCAATTTTTACATTAACCAAAAGGTTCATATGTTTATTGTAACTTATTTTATTTCCATATTTTATCGTATCTGTTCTAACTTTTAACTTTATATAATTATTTCCAATTAAATTTACATCCGTAATTTTTCCTATAATGGACGCTTTTTTAATATAATTATTATCAAATTCCCATTTATCGATACCATTTTCGGCAAATTCAAATCTTAATATTCCCAATAAAATTAATAAAATAAGTACTATTGGTTGATAGAGGTTATTAAGATTTTTTTTTGCTAATATATATGAAGTTGTGCTTAATATTATACTTATGAATAAGATTATCGGAATTGAAAAATGCATGTTTGCGGCTAAAAAAATACCACAAACAAATAAAACAGTTAAAATAATAATAGGATAATTAAATAAATATTTCATCAAGAATAAATCGTTTTATTTGTGAAATATCCTTTAAATATTTGAATGCAGAATCTGCTTTATATCCCGACATAATTGCTAAGCCCGGGTTTAAAGTATGTGATTTTACGCTTAGGTCTTCAAAATTTCCGTGATCCGTTGTTATTAAAACGGTACAATCTTTTTCGTGATTTGAGAGTACGGTAAATAAAAACCTATCTAATGTTTCGTATAATTTTGTAAAATCTTCACTCAATCTACCATGCCCAAGGTGATCAGTAAAAAAATATTCGTATAAAACAAAGTCAAACTCTCTAATCATAGTTAATAGATTAATTGCTGCTTTTTCCGGCGTAATTATCGGTAAATCATATTTAAGTTTCTCAACCCATCTATGATTATCAATTTCCGGACTAAGTGCTTTTCCAACTTTTAAATTTTCAAATTTATTAAGAATTGTATCTGAGTACAAGCTACACAAAGTAGGTACGCTTACTCTTGCATTACTCTTCTTTAAATGTTCAAAATATATTTGAGGATAGGCATTAGCAAAAAAAGGCTTTTTACCAATTTTTTTTAATTCCGAAAATATATTTTCCTTTTTAATTAATGGATGAAGCGAAGAATGAGGGTATGGACCAAAGTGTTTTCCTAAAAACTTTTGTGCGTTAAAACCACAAAAAATAGAAGTTTGACCGGTTCCGCTTTGCGGTAACTCATCTACTCCCATTATTGTATCAATCGGAAAAACATATTTATCTTGTTTACTAAATGAAATATTTTTTATTGAAGGAATATTTTCAAAAATCTTTGAAAAGGTATTAAACCCGTGTTTGAAGAAAGGATTTGTTTCTTTATCTTCTTTTCCTATACCTACACCGTCTAAAAAGATAAAAATTACTTTTTTCACTTGGATTCAACCAAAACGGTAACAGGTCCGTCATTGTAAATTTTTACTTTCATCATTGCTCCGAATACTCCAGTCTTCACTTTTTCAGCGCTATAATTTTCTTTAATTCTTTGTATAAAAAGATTGTAATAATTATCAGCTTTTTCCGGCTTCGCGGCATCTGTAAAATTTGGTCTATTTCCTTTTCTGGTTTCACCATATAAAGTAAACTGAGAAATTATTAATATCTCACCGTTAACATCTTTTAATGACAAGTTCATTTTCTCATTTTCATCTTCAAATATTCTAAGATTTGTACATTTATCTGCTACAAAATTTATATCGTCGGGTTTATCGTCATGTTTTATACCCAATAATATAACCATTCCTTTATTTATCTCCGCCTTATAGTTCAACTCTTCAATATATACACCCGCTTCCGATACTCTTTGTATTAAAGCTCTCACAAAACTTCTCCGCTAATAATTCTTACAATATTTGCATAATCTTTAATTAATTCTATTTTTTTAAAACCTCTTTGCTCCATCATTTGCTTTACTTCAACTTCTTGTCCTTTACCTAATTCAAAAAGTAATACTCCGTTTTCATTTAAATGTTCTTTAGCAATTTTAGTAATTCTATCGTAAAAAACAAGACCGTTTCCGCCGTCAGTTATAGCTATTTCCGGTTCAAAATCAAGAATTTCTTTTTGTAAATTACTGTATTCTTCTTTTGTGACATAAGGAGGATTTGAGACAATGATATCGTATTTTTGCAAATCAAGTTTATTATCTAATATATTTAATTTCGCAAACTCAATATTATCATTTGTGTCATTAAATTCGGAATTATAAATAGCTGTTTCCAACGCTTTATCTGATACATCAATTGCCTTAATTTTACATCTTAAATTTTTAGCTAACGCTATAGCAATTGCACCGCTCCCTGTACCAATATCCAAAATATCCGGTTCAAATCTGTCTTTGAATTTTTCAAGAATTGTTTCTACCAAAAGTTCCGTTTCCGGTCTTGGAATAAGGACATCTTTATTAACAAAAATTTTTATTCCATAAAACTCAGTATATCCGAGTATATATTGTAAAGGTTCAAACTTTACTCTTCGCGATAAAAATACTCTATAAAGTTCTTTTTCGTTTTCTGTTAACGGTCTATCAAAATTAAGATATAGGTTTAACCTCTTCATCCCTAATATATCAGCCAACATTAGTTCTGCATTTAACCTTGCTTCACTCACTCCCCTTTTGCTTAAGTACTCGGTACTAAGCTCAATAGCTTCTAAAACTTTTAACATTTATAATCAATTATTATTTTTTATATGTACTTAAAATATACTCTGCAACAGCTTTTGCTTCTGCCGGTTTTACTCCTTGATTTGGCATTGCCGGATAATCGGGATTTATTTTAACGGGATTAAGAATAAATTTTACTAAATCGTCTATTTTTCCTTCATATTTCACTAATACCTGATTGTACGGTGGTCCTACAACTTTTTTATCAAATGCATGACAAGCAATACACTTCCCTTTATAAATTTCTTCGCCGCTTATAACAACGGTTGTTATACCAAGACTCTGTTTAAATTCATCTTGATATATTAAATATTTGTCTGCTATTTTTGTAATTTCTCTATTAGATGAAATACTAAATGCAGAGGTGTTTTGAACTACAGAAAGTAGAATTACAATAACAGTAACAAATAACACCGAATTAACTGATTTCAATTTTAATTCTTTTAGCATATTATAAGATTGATTAGCTATGATTAATAAGAAAACGAATGTAAATATCATCAACAAAAAGTAATCAAAAGAGAGTCCTGAATAAGGAGTAAACACTAACCTTAATGTAATAAACAAAGTGTAGGTTATTACAGAAATTAATACTCCGCTTAAACCCGTCTTCGAAAATTCTTGTAAATAATTTTCGGTAAAATCATTTTCGTTTTTCTTTAACAAAAAAATGAAAACGGAATAAGATAATAAAACAGATAATGATAAAAATGCTAAAAAATAAAAAATAGTACTAAAAGATAAAAGACTGCTAAAAAAATTATAATCAGTACCCCAAAGTATATTATTTGTTGATAATTGTATTCCTGAAGTTAAAAAATAAACAGAAATTAATAAAAAGAACAAACCCCAAGCCGGGTATTTTTTATTGATATGTTTTGTCTTTTCGGCATAATCTTTTACAATTTCATCACTTTGGTTATTTGATACAGTTTTGGTTACCAAATAGATGCCTAATGAATGCTTAAAGGAGTATATAAATAAAGATGATACTATAAATGAAATTATCGAAATGTAAAAGTAGTTTTCAACATGTACGCCGGATAAGTAAAGTACTTGTACCAAGATTAATCCCGTTGTTATTAACGGAATAAATCCAAATCCCAAAACCATAACCTTATTAAATGTAACTGAATCAATTAATAGCTTGGAAATTTTAAAATATTCTTCGTTCGAGCTACTAATACCTTTTCGATAAAATATTGCCGAAATAAAAGTAAAGCCCAATAAAACTGCCAAATACGGTATCAATACAAGTAAACTTAATGCTAATAGATAATTAAGCAGTTGCAAATGCTCCGCAGATTGTGGAAGAACCAAGTTATCTAAAAAATTCATATTCTCTTCCTAAATTGATTGTAAAAACAATTTATCGATAAATAGTGTAAAAACAACAATTAAAATGTATAAATTAAGATTTAAAAAACTTTTCTTTACAATATTTTTATCAAAATTTTCTTTTAATAATCTAAAAGATGAAACTAACAGCCAAATGCTAAAAGCAATTATAATAAAAACTGCAAATAAGTTTTTAGGAAAATAAAAAAACGGAATAAGCAAAGAATTTACAAAAAGAGCAAAAATCCATATAAATGAAATTCTCTTAAGTTGATATTTGCTAAACTTTTCTGTTAATGTAGGATATCCGGCTTCTTTATATTCAGTATCGAATAATAACAACAATAACCAAAAATGGGGTACTTGCCAAATAAAAAAAGATAATGCAAGAGCTATTCCTGTAGGATCAAACAAGTTACCACCTGCAGAAACCCAACCGATTAAGGGAGGAAGAGCACCAATAACAGAACCCGGAACTACTGCCATTGCCATTACTTTTTTCAATGGTGTATATATTCCGTTGTACCATAAAAGTGTTATTAATCCTAAAATCAAAGAACTTAATGAAACATAGTATAAAATTAGACTTCCTATTAAAACAAAAAATAAAATAAACCCGAAAACAAATTTTTTTGTTACCGTTTTACTCGGTAATGGTCTATTTTTGGTTCTTGACATAACTTTATCAAAATCGGCTTCTTGTAAATGATTTAATGCCGATGAACCTACTGCTAAAAAAAATACTCCGAGTAAAGGTAAAATTATAAATAAATCAATTTTTCCGCTATAAAGAACGTAACCGATTGAAGTTGAAAAAGCTACAAAAACTGTTATCCTAATCTTCCCTAAATCGATAAAAACTTGTATTAGTTTTTTTAGATCCAATTTATTTATTAATTAATCCTATTTTGTTTTTGTATTCAGATTCGGTAAGTACTACAAGTTTTGTATACATCATTGAGTGATTTAAACCACAGTACTCTGCACAAGCAATGTCATAGCTACCTAATTTTTCCGGAGTAAAAGATAGATAGTTAATCTTATTCATAATAACATCTTCTTTCAATCTAAATGCGGGTAAATAAAAAGCATGATTAACATCAACAGAATGCAATTTTAATTTAATCGGTTGATTTATAGGAACATATAATGTATCATCAGTATATCCGTTTTCATATTTAAATTCCCAAGCCCACATTCTTGCCGTTACATCAACAGTTAAAGAGTTTTGTGGAATAATTCTATAAGCCGCATAGCCCTGATAACCATAATAAAACATGCTTAGAACTAATATTGTAGGTATTAATATCCATACAATTTCTAAAGCAATATTTCCGTGAATATCAACAGGTTTGTGTCCTTTTTTCCTATGATACTTAAAAACAAAATAAATCATAGTAAAAGTTACGCCTAATAATAACAAAAGCGAAATAACGGTAATATAAATCATTACCGAATCAACTGTTTGCGTGCTTTTTGAAACCGGATCACCGGATAATAATAAAATCATATAAAACTCTCTATCTGTTGAGTATATCGAACGAAGTTAACAGAAAAATAACAAAAAGCGTCATTAAACTAACACCTAAAAACACCTTAAAAATTAATTCGTCAAATTTAATATGCATAAAAATATTAATAACCAATGCAGATTTTACTGCTGCAATTGAAAGAGCAATAAATAAGCCCGTTAATCCCACGTCAAAACCGGCAATGGCAACCGTTATGGATGTTAATGCCATCAAAGAAACCCATACTATAATATAGGTTGAATACGGTGTAATATGATGTGAAGTAGTTTTATCCTTTTCCAAATATCACCTCAATGTATTAAATAAAATAACGGGAATAAAAATATCCAAATTAAATCGACAAGATGCCAATATAATCCTGAATTTTCTAATTTAACACTATCATTTTCATTAATCTTATCTTTTAAAATTGCAAAAAACATTACCAATAAGATGATTATTCCTATTAAAACATGCAATCCGTGCAAACCGGTCATAACATAGTATAACCCAAAAAATAAAATTTCACCTGAAGTTTTATTCAACATAACTTCAGACTTAGGATACAATCCGTGTGAAATTTTAGCACTCCATTCAAAAAATTTATTTACCATAAATGAGAAAGCAAAAACTAAAGTTATGCCTAAAAACACGAGAGATAAAAATTTATTTCCCTTTTGTAAAGCAGTTATAGCTAATGCTACTGTTAAACTACTTGTAAGTAATATAACAGTATTCAAAGTCCCTAAAGCTGTATTAAGCTCCATTGCAGCTAATTTAAACTGCAAAGGATTTTGGAACCTATAAACCGCATACACTAAAAATAGACCTCCGAAAAGCAGAAGTTCAGTAAAAAGAAATAACCACATTCCCATTTTAGCACCCATATTATCTTTATGAGCATGGGTGTTAACTGAATCAGAGTGGCTCATGTTTTATCTCCTTTAATTGACTAAAATCGTATGGCTCGTGTGTTACAACAGGTATTTCTTCAAAATTTTCTAACGGCGGAGGTGTAGCAGTCTGCCATTCCAGGGTTACCCCACCCCATGGATTTTCAGGGGCTTTTTTGCCTTTAAACAAGTTATACACTAAATTATAAACTATTAATCCTATCGTAATTATCATTAACCAAGAACCGACTGTAGATATAAATTGCAAATGTGAAAATTGAGGTAAATAATCATAGTACCTTCTCGGCATTCCCATATATCCTAAAAAGAATTTAGGTAAATATAATAAGTTAAATGCAATGAAAAACAATAGGACTGTATAGTTTGCTAATTTTAAATTATACATTTTACCAAACATTTTTGGATACCAATAATATAACGCAGCAAAAAATATTGTACCTGTTCCGCCAAACATCACATAGTGAAAATGAGCTACAACAAAATACGTATCATGCAAATGTATATCGGTTGCAAGAGAACCAAGCACTAATCCGGTTAGACCACCTATCGAAAATAAAACTATAAATGCCATAACCCATAAAAACGGAGGTTTAGGATCAATTGAGCCTTTATACATTGTTGCAACCCAATTAAAAACTTTTACTCCGCTTGGTAATGCAACAATAAATGTTAAAAACGAAAAGATCATTCTTGCAGTATCACTAATTCCGCTTGTAAACATATGGTGTGCCCAAACAAGATAACCTACAAAGGCTATTGCCAAACTTGAAATTGCAATAGCCTTATAACCAAAAATAGTCCTCCTTGCAAAAGTCGGAATTATTTCCGAAACTACTCCCATTGCAGGAAGAATCATTATATAAACAGCCGGATGAGAATAAATCCAGAACAAATGTTGGTATAAAATTGGATCCCCGCCTAAAGCCGGGTCAAATATACCAACCCCGAAAACGCGCTCTAAAATTACTAAAATTATAGTAATACCTATTACCGGAGTTGCAATAATCTGTATCCAAGCAGTGGCATAGTTTGCCCAAACAAACAGTGGCATTCTAAAAAAGTTCATGCCCGGAGCACGTAATCTATGAACAGTAGTAATAAAATTTATGCCTGTAAGTATTGAAGAAAATCCCAAAACAAATGCAGCAAAAATTGCCATTGAAACATTTGTTGTAGTTCTTACACTATAAGGTATATAAAATGTCCATCCCGTATCAATCGGACCTCCCGGTAAAAATAACGAAATAAGCACTAAAAATGCTCCAATCATATAAATCCACCACGAAAGCAAATTTAATCGAGGGAATGCAACATCTTTTGCACCTATCTGGATAGGCAAAAAGAAATTGCCAAAAATTGCGGGAAGTCCGGGTACAATAAACAAAAATATCATTATTACGCCGTGTAAAGTAAAAAGCGTATTATAAGTTTGTGCATCCATTATTGTTTTACCCGGAGCAATTAACTCAAGGCGCATTAAAACGCCTATTATTGCACCAACTACAAAAAAGGAAAGAATGGATATCAAATATAACAAACCGATTCGCTTATGGTCTGTACTAAAAATCCAAGCTTTTATACCTTTATAATTATTTGTACCTTGTTCATAAAAAGATACATGCGGTGTAACGTTTCCGTTACTCATCTATACTCCTTTTTACTTTTTTCTTTTTAACGACTACTACAATAAAAATAGTTAAAGTTATTAACATTATAACGCCGACAATACGTGTAACGTTCAATTTATAATTCCTACCTTCGGGGTCATAACTGTAACAAAATTCTAATACTTTTGCTATAGTCGGATTTGATTTTCCGCTTTTAGCTTCAATTAGTGCCATTTTTACATCAAACGGATTAAATTGTGTGCCAAAAATATATCTTGTAATTTTTCTATTTGGCGAAATAATAAATAAAGATGCAGCATGAATAAAATCTTTTGAGTAAGGTTTAAAGTAAAAACCGACTGCATTAGTAATTTTACGAATATTAATACTATCACCGGTTAAAAATTTCCATGCTTTCGGATCAATTCTTTTTTTCATTCCGCCTAAATAAATCTGTTTCCATTTATCGGCAAGTTTATAATCTTCCCTATCATTAAAACTTATTGTTATAACCTGATAATCAATTCCTATTTCTAAATCAACTTTTTCAATAGTATGGCTAAGTTCCGATAATAACGGACTGCATACGCCCGGACACTCATAATATACTAAAGATAGAATTGTTGGTTTACTAATTAAATTTTCAATAGTTATCTGTTTACCGTCCGAATCAATAAAAACTGCCTCCGGAGGTAAAAATTGATCTAATTTTTCGTCAATTCCTACATCAACGTGAGTATTTTGTGAGAATACATATCCGCTTATAAACACAAAAATTAGTAATAGTTTTTTCATCAATTTATCTTATATTTTGATAAAACATTAAATAATCCGTCCCATTCGGTATCACTTAAAGTTACTATTGATGTTTTCAGTCCAAACGAATTTGGGTTTTGTAAAATAATATTTTCTAGATTATTTTTATTCCAAACCGAATCAGGAATTGTTAATAATTTTTGAATTTTGATAGCATCAATTACTTTATCTGTTAATCCTTGGGCTTGATTAATATCTAAATTTAATTTAGAAATTAAATTACCGTTTATTTCCGTTGCAAATTCATTGCTAATTAATTCCGAAGCCAATTTAACAGGAATTTTATTAGGAATTTTCGTACCTTCTGAAAGTTTGTAGGTCACATCAAGATTTGAAATTTCGTCAGCAGTTACTTCGGGAAATTTAGCAAAAGTACGAATATAGCTAATGATAGCAAGCCTATCGGAAGCAGGTAAATATTCATAAGCTGCCATTCCGTTTTTCATTATCCCTTCTTGTAAAGTTTTATACATATCGGAAATTTTTCTACCGTTTGTCCAACCATCTATAGCCTTAAAATTTCTCGGTTTTGGATTAAGAGCTGCTCCTGCAGGTCCGTCACCGCTTCCGCTTTCTCCGTGACAAGATGAGCAATTTGCAACAAACAATTCTTTTCCCTTATTTATAAAGTCCACACTTGGCGAGCTTAATAAATTTAGATCAACAGCGGGAACAATACCCCCCTTTTTCATTTCAACATCGATATCCTTTTTAATAAAAGATGAATCGGTTAATAGCGGCGAGTATGTATTTTTTCCGATATTATCAAGATGTTTAACATAAAATATTCCGACTACTAAAATAAGTAAAACAATTAATGGATAAATCCAACCAAACAACCTAATCGGATTTTTTAACAAGTCTTTAAAGTTTATTTCTGGTTCATATTTTTTATTTTCCATATATCGCTCTACTTATAATCTAAAGTCAATGCTGCTTTTTAATTTTGGATCACCAACCGGAATTAAGTTATTACTTTTATATTTAAAATAAACAACAACAATAATAATTCCCAATGATAATAGCGGAATGGAAAGTTCCATCCACCCTAAATTAACGCTATTTTTACTAAATGTGGGCATTGCAAGCCAAAAAATATCTATAATGTGAGCAAAAAATATCCATATAGAAGCAATCATAAGTTTTTTAGGATTTGTTTTAGAAGGTTGTGATAACAAATAGAAATATGGGACTAAAAACCTAATAACAACTAATGCTATAGAAAAATAGATCCAGCTTCCTTCCCACCTATTTAAATACCAATATGTCTCTTCGGGTAAATTTGCATACCAAATTAATAAAAATTGGCTAAAAGCTATATATGCCCAAAAATTTGTAAACGCAAATAAAAAGGCTCCTAAACTATAATAGTGATCAGAAACTACTCCTTTAACAAAGTAACCTTTCTCATTTAAATATACTATAAAAAATGTTGCAGCTGCTAACCCAGCAAGTAAAGTACCGGAAAAATAATAAACACCGATAATTGTAGAAAACCAGTGCGGTTCTAAACTCATTATCAAATCAATTGCCGAAAAAGTAACTGTAATTGCATAAAAAGGCATCATAATAGCAGAAGTTCTGATGTTTATTTTAGAAAGTTTTGAATCTTTAGTAATATCTTGTTTTTTTGAATTATGTGACAAGAAGAGATAAAAACCAATCCTAATTAAAAAATAAAAAATCAAGCGTATTGTAAAAAAGTTAATGTTTAAGTATCCCGATTTGCTTTTTAATATAGCATCGGATTGAACTGCTTCTTCATGAGCCCAATGGTATAATCCGTGATAATTTAAATAAACCGGAATGGCTACAAACGGAACAACCAATAGCACTGCAGCTAAAAATTCCGGAATTCGACGAAATACCGTACTCCAAACAGCTCCTGCTAAGTATTCAATTCCTATAAAAAATAGTGCGCCAAGCCCTACGCTAATTAACACCATTAAAATTACAAGATTGTTAAATGCTGCACGAGTATGGTCAACAAAATAACCGGCAGTTAAAAGTACAATTCCCAAAATAAAACATACTATCCCAAAATTTAAAATTTTGCTTGGGAATTCTTTTTTTAATAATTCAACTTTTTCGAATGGAGAACTCATCTTAAATCAGACTCCTTAGCATTTTGTGAACGTTGAAGTGCCCTTACATATAGAATCACTGCCCATCTTTCGTTATAATTTAACTGTGTTGCATAAGACGGCATCACATTTTGACCTTCCATTATCACGTGATAAATTCGCCCGTCTGACCAACCGGTTACTTTTGCCGAGTGTAAACTTGGCGGATTTGGAAACTGTCCTCGCAATCTACTGTCCCCTTCACCAAAATTTCCGTGACAAGGACTGCAATAAGTATTAAATTTTGCTTTCCCTAATTCAAGATTTGTCTTATTAATCGGTAATGGATTCACCATTTTTATAGCTGCTTCTTCGGGTTTACCATAATAAAGATACGGCATATGACCTTTTGAAATTGTTCCTTTAATGGGCGTTCGCATACTATAACCGTCTGCAAAAACTTTGCTTTCTTCTTGAGGTAATGGTTTATTTTGAATCATCATCCATGTAAACGGTTCCATATAAATTAATTTATTTAATGTAAAGTATGTTACACCCGAGATAAACAGACCAATTACTACTAAAAACGTTATAAACTTGGGTTCAAATATGTTTGGTTTTGCTTTTAATTCTTCATTATCATAAAAAACGGGTTCAATTTTAATAGGATTTAAGGTTTTAAGAAAATTTTCAACTTCGGTATTATTAAATTTTGGATCATCAGCAAGAATGCATAATCCATACTTATCAGATGAAACTGCTTTCATATACTCTGTATCATGAAGAGGATAACTATTATTTGGGAACTTAAAAAAGAAAAATAATAGAGCAAGAACCGTTGCAATTGATGCAGAAAGAACAGTAACTTCAAAAATAATTGGGACTAATGCAGGAAACGAAAAAAACGGTTTTCCGCCAATATTAATTGGATAATCTATGGCTGCAATCCAATAAGTAGTCAATAGAATACCGATTGCTGCAGATAAACCAACAGCCAACGCAACATAACCCAATTTTGAAGGAGCTAATTTCATAGCATTAAACATACCATGAACGGGATAAGGAGTATTTACGTCATATTTTTTATAACCGGCTGCTTCAGTCTTTTCGGCTGCAAGAATTATATCATCCGGTTTGTCAAATAAAGCGGTATAAGCAAAAAGTATCTTTTCATCCATATCAATGTTCCTTGTGTTTTGGTTGTGCTCCGTCAACAACTGCTTTAACTTCAGCAATAGAAACTACAGGCAATGATTTTGTAAACAATAACAATAATGTAAAAAACAATCCAAAACTACCTAATAAAATTCCGAAATCAATAATTGTTGGCTTGTAATAAGCCCAACTTGAAGGTAAATAATCACGAGATAACGAAGTAACCGTTATTACAAATCTTTCAAACCACATACCCACATTTACAAATACACCGATAACAAACATAATAGGTATTGACCGTCTAATTTTTTTAATCCAAAACAACTGAGGGAATAAAACGTTACATGATACCATTATCCAATAAGCCCAAGCATAAGGACCAAAAGCTCTATTAATAAAAGTAAACTGCTCGGCTTGAACTCCGCTATACCATGCTATAAAAAATTCCATACCATATGCATAACCGACAAGAGAACCGGTTAAAAGCATAACTTTGTTCATTTTCTCTAATGTATTAAGTGTAATAATATGCTCGTAATTAAAAATTTTACGAATAAAAATTAATACGTTTTGTACCATTGCAAAACCGGAAAATACTGCACCTGCAACAAAATATGGGGGAAAAATAGTTGTATGCCAACCGGGTAAAATTGATACTGCAAAGTCAAAACTTACTATAGTATGAACAGATAATACTAAAGGAGTAGCAAAACCGGCAAGTATTAAATAAACCATTTCGTAATGTTGCCAATGACGGGTTGAGTGCCTCCAACCCAAACTAAATACGGAATAAATCACTTTTTTAATTTTATTAGCTGTTCTATCGCGCAATGTAGCAAAATCCGGAATTAATCCGACATACCAAAATATAAAAGAGACCGTAAAGTAAGTGGATACGGCAAAAACATCCCATAGTAAAGGTGAAGTAAAATTAACCCAAATTGAGTGTTGGTTTGGATACGGAAACAAATAACCGTCAAGCCATGGTCTTCCTACGTGTATTGCGGGAAAAAGACCTGCAGTCATAACCGCAAAAATTGTCATACCTTCCGCAAAACGTGCAATTCCGTTACGCCATTTCTGCCTAAACAGAAATAGTATTGCGGAAATTAATGTACCTGCATGACCAATTCCGACCCAAAAAACAAAGTTCACAATATCAAACGCCCAACCAACCGGGTTATTATTCCCCCACATGCCAACTCCGTAATAAAACGATAAGCTTACACAAATAACACCGATTAAAAGAAGTGTACTTGTAAATCCCAAAGCTATATAATATTTTTTATCAGGTTTTGTTTCTAATGGTTTTGCAATAATATCATCAATTGAACGTAAAGAAGGTTTTCCTTCTATTACTGATATTTCTTCAGTTAATTCCACGTTAGACACTATAATTCCTCCGAATGTGTGTTGCGCAGTTTAGCAATATAAGTAACATTTGGTTTTACATTTAACGATTCCAATACATGATATCCTAATTCATGATTTCGTAATCTATAAATTTCACTTTCTTCATCGTTAACATCACCAAATACAATAGCCTGAGACGGACATGCCTGTTGACAAGCAGTTACAACATCAGTTCCTTTAAGTGGTATATTGTTT
>CALGLM010000448.1 GCA_937930275.1 uncultured Ignavibacteria bacterium | reverse complement strand
AATTGAAAAACGAAATTGCTAAGCTTAAAGAAGAGATCTTGGCACATAAAAAACAAATAAACAACTTAATATATACCTCATCCGAAACTGACAATTTACCGGGAAAACCGAGCATAAAAAACGAAAATTTTTACCGCAATATAGTTGAAATGAATGGGGCGGGATTTGTAATTGTTGATTTAGACGGAAATTTTATTGAATACAATAATACGTTTTGTAAGATGTGCGGATACACAAAAGACGAAATGAAAAATCTATCGATAAAGGATATACAGGCAGTACAAACAGAAGAAGTTATAAAGCAAAACATTGAAAAAATAAAGAATGAAGGCACGGCATTATTTGAAACAGTTCACAAACGTAAAAACGGAGAAGAATGGATAGCTGAAGTAAGCGTTTCTTATTATCCTTTTAACGGCGGTATAATGGTCTCGTTTATGAGAGATATAACAGATAAAAAAAATAAAGAAAAAAGCTTAAAAGAACAGTTGGCTAAAGAAAAAACATTGCGTTCGGCAATTCCCGATTTATTATTTTTAATAAGCAAAGATTTAATAATTAAGGATTATTCCAGTTCCGAAGAGGCGATGCTTTATACCCCTCCGGAAGTATTTAAAAACAAAAGAGTGCAAGACGTTTTACCTACAGAAGTGGGAATAAAATTTATATTAAATACTCATAAAGCATTTGAAACACAAGCAATTCAGCAATTTGAATATTCTCTAAATATTAAAGGCGAGGAATATTTTTACGAAGCCAGAATTAAAGCTGATAATGAAAACGAAGAAGCATTAGTTGTTATAAGAGATATAACAAAAACAACAGTGGCAAATAAAAAGATATTTGAACAAGAAGAATTGTACCAAAAACTTGTAAAAGTTTTGGATGAAGGAGTAAGAATAATAGGAATTGACGGCAATATTATTTGGATGAATGATAAGCAATTAAAAATTTATGGGGTTGATGATTTAAAATGGGCAGAAGGAGAAAAGCACTATGTGTTTATTTCCCAAAACGAACTTGAAAAGTTTAATTCCAGATTTATGGAGTGTTTATTAAAAGGAAAAACCGAATCGGAAGAATTTACATTACAAAATGCAAAAGGAAATCAGCTTACAGTTGAAGAATCATCCGTTGTTATTTTAAACGAAAATAACGAACCAAAATTTATAGTTTCGATTATGAAGGATATTTCCGAGAGTAAAGAGAATTTAAATACAATAAATAGATTATCTTTGGCAATTGAACAGACAATAGACACCATATTTATAACCAATAAGGATGGGAATATTGAATATGTGAATAAATCGTTACTAAATGCTTACGGTTATAGTAAAGAAGAGTTATACGGTAAAAATCCGAAATTGTTTAAATCCGGAATTAAAGACAAAGAATTCTATAATAGGTTGTGGAAAACAATTTTAGGCGGTGAAGTATTTAGGGCAGAGGTTATTAACAAAAAGAAGGACGGAACTTATATATTTGAAGATAGAAATATTACCCCTTTAAGAGATAAAAACGGAGAAATAACCCACTTTTTATCTATCGGAAGAGATATTACCGAAAGAAAACTTGCAGAAATAAAAATAAATAAATCGGAAAAAAAATATTCAAGCATATTGCGAACCGCGTTAGACGGATTTTTAATTCACGATACGCGAGGAAAAATACTTGAGGTAAATGATACTTTTTGCAAAATAAGCGGATTTACACGCGAAGAGCTGCTAATTAAAAAAATTTCGGACTTGTTTTTGACAACTTTAGATAAAAGTACCGATTACTATATAAAAGAAGTTATGGATAAAGGGGCTTTAACAAAAGAAATTAAACTTAGTAAAAGCGATAAATCTATATCGTATTTAGAAATAAACGCAATGGTAAATGAATTTGAAGATAAAAACGTAATAATGTTTTTAAAGGATATTACGGAAAGAAAAAGAATTATGAACGAACTGATAGAGGCTAAAGAGAATGCAGAGAACATGAATAAATTAAAAACAAACTTTTTAGCTAATATGAGTCATGAATTGAGGACTCCGTTAATAGGGGTAATAGGATATGCCGAAATAATGCGAGATCAAACAGAGGACTTGGAACAAAAAGAATTAGCGGATACAATATTTGTTTCAGGGCAACGTTTATTAAGAACCTTAAACCTAATATTAGATATTTCAAGATTAGAATCGGATAAAAATGAAATAATAAAAGAAAGTTTGGATGTAAGCGATTTAATTTATTCAACAATAAAATTATATAAACAAGAAATTGAGAATAAAAAGTTAACTTTAGAAGTTTTTTGTAACATTAAAAATAACATTTTATCCGATAAAAGACTTTTAAACACAATAATAAATAATTTGTTAAATAATGCTGTTAAGTTTACAAAAAACGGAAAAATAACAATTATTTCGGAAATAGCCGAAAATAATAACAAAGACAAACTATTAAGCATAAAGGTAAAAGATACGGGGATTGGAATTGATGCCGAAAATCAAAGTTTAATTTTTGATGATTTTAGACAAGCAAGCGAAGGACTAAGTAGATTGCATGAAGGGCTTGGTTTAGGGTTGGCAGTTTCACAAAAATATGCAAAATTATTAAACGGTAAAATTGAACTATTAAGTAAATTAGGGGAAGGATCAACTTTTGTGCTTACAATTCCCGTTGAAGAAATTGAACTAATAGAAAAAACCGAAAAAGAGCAAACTGAATTAAAAGGACTTAAAATAGAATACGAAGCAAAAAGACTACTAAAAATTTTACTTGTTGATGATGATGTTTTGGTTCATAATATTATTCCCTATTTTGTAAGGAGGATAGGAACGGTTGATTCGGCATTTAATATGTTAACAACATTGGAAAAAATAAAAGAAGTAAAATATGATTTAATATTAATGGATATAAATTTAAGCGATAAATATAACGGAATAGATGTATTAAAAGCCGTTAGAGAATTTGAAAGTTATAAAAATGTTCCTGTAATTGCCTGCACCGCATATGCAATGGATAGCGATAAAAGAGATTTGCTTGAACAAGGATTTACGGATTATTTATCTAAACCATACGGTGCTAAAAATTTACAAGATAAGATAGCAAAAATATTTTAATAATTACCGTTTTCCTTTCTTTTAAAGGTATTATTTATGAAAAGTTCAATAAGAAAAAAGCTGCTAATAAATATAATGGCACCTATAATTCTGGTATTGTTGCCTGCAATTATATTATTGGATTATATATTGACAAAAGAGATGATTGAGCAGGTAGATAGCACTATGTTTTTATTGACTGAAGAAATAGGAAAAAGGGTATCTGTATCGTTGGCAGAATGTGAAATGTTGAATGACGGCGGGGTTAGATTTGTTGAAAATTCTGATAAAATTACAGCAGAAGAAGCTTATAAATATTTGGAAGGGGATATTAGAAAAGGGAAATTTTTAATAAGTTCGAGATTTGCCTTTGAACCTGAATATATAGGAAATAAACCGGTACATTTTTCCGTTTCGCGTTTAGGTGATTCTTTGGTCTTTAGAGATTTATATACTTTGTTTGACCATACAAAAAAGAACGAACTTTGGTATTTTAATACTAAAATGACCCGTAAAGCACACTGGGACACTCCTTTTATTGATAGAGAATCGGGAAAAGCCGTATATAGATATAACCAGCCAATTATTAAAAACGGTAAATTTATAGGCGTGGCAAGCGTATTGTTTGATCTAAAGTTGGTTGAATCGCTTATTGATAAAGAGTATTATAAAACAATAGATTTTTTTATTGTGGATCAATACGGTACATTTTTATCCTTTCCCAACCATACAAGAATTGTGGAATATAATGTATTAAATTTAGCAGGCTCAAGATTTGATTATAACGATTTAAAAGAAACAGGTAAAATACTTTTAGCAAAAAAGACACAAAAAGTTGAACTTAAGCTTATAAAAAGTAATGATGTTGCGTGGGGTTATACTCATCCTATTCATAATTCTAATTTGTTTTTATGCGTATATGTAAATAAAGGTGAGATAATAGCCAACAACACTGTAAGAAAAAATTTATATTTTACGGTGTTTTCAGTTACTGCAATTATGTTATTTATAGGGTTATTAATTGCGTCAAAAAAAATTACACATTCAATTAATAAGTTAAAAGAACACATAAATAATATTTCTCCGACACATCCTACAATAATTACCGAAAAATTTGAAGATGACGAAATAGGGATATTTGCAAATAAATTTAACTCAATGATTGAAGCAATAATCCAAAATCAAAACGAATTGAAAGATGTTAATCATTTATTTAAATATGCGTTAAAAGCGGCTAATGACGGAATATTTGATTATTTTGTAAAAACCGATAAGCTTTCTTTTAGCGAAAGATTATATGAAATATTGGGGTATAAACCCGGGGAAGTGGAATTTAATTATGATAAATGGGCAGAAATTGTTTTTGTAAACGATAAAGAACTGTTTAGAAAAGAGATACAAAAAACAGTAATTTTTTGTTTTCCGCTAAATTTTGATTATAGAGTAATTAATAAAAAAGGCGAAGTTGTTTGGCTGCATTGCAAAGGGATAGTAACAGAAAAAGATAGCAATACGGCAAATGCATTAAGAATAATAGGAATACAAACCGATATTACACAAAGGAAAACAAACGAGAATATTATTCTTCAAAATCAAAACAAATTAAAAGCTTTTATTAAAGCATCAAACACTTCTGCATGGGAATATAATGCCGATACGGGAATATTTTGGAGAAGCGAAGAGTTTTTTATTAACCTTGGATATGACCCTAAACAGTTTGTTACTGATAATAAATTTGATAATGATATACTTTTATTAAATTTTATCCATCCGGATGATAGAGAAAAAGCATTATCAACTTTTAAGATATTTATTAATTCAAAAGATATTTTAACATATGAAAATAAATATAGGTTAATTACATCAAAAGGGAAAATCGTTTGGACTATTGCCCGAGGCGGTAGGCTATATGATAATGAAGGGAATCCTACAAATATTTTTGTGGGAACAAGCGTTGATATTACGGAGCAAGTTGAAAATGAAGAAAAAATATTACAGCTTAATAAAAATTTAGAGAGTAAAGTAAAAGAAAGAACCGAAAAGTTAGAAGAAATAATATTTGAAGTAAATGAATTGAATATCAGACTAAAAATGCAAAGCATTGCCTTAGATTCCAATGCTATTGTTTCTAACTCGGATATTAGCGGTAATATTACCGATGTAAATAATCTTTTTTGTACAATTTCTCAATATTCAAGGGAGGAATTAATTGGGGAAAACTATAGAATATTAAATTCCGGTATGCATGAAAACGAGTTTTGGGAAGTATTTTATAAAACAATTTTAAACGGAAACTCGTGGCGCGGACGGATATGTAATAAAACTAAAAATAACCGATATTATTGGATTGATGCGGTTACTGTTCCGATTCCGGATTTTACGGGAAAACCGTCCGGTTTTTATACGGTCGCATTTGACGTAACCGACGCCGTATTGGCAGAACAAGCCCTTTCGGAATCGACTGAAAAATTAAAACTTATTTTATCTTCAACGGATAACGGTATTTTCGGTATAGATTTGGACGGGAATATTACTTTTGTTAACGATGCCGTAACCAAACTTTTAGGTTTTAATGATGATGAAATGATTGGTGAAGAACATCATTATTTATTTCACCATCACGATAAAAATAATCAGCCTATTTCGGAAGAGTCATGCGAGATATACAAATCATTAATAATAGGAAATGCAGTTTACAGAGATGATGAGATCTTTTGGAAAAAAGACGGTGAGTTTTTAGAAGTTGAATTTTCGGCTGCTCCAATTTTTAAAAACGGAAATATTATTGGGGGTGTAGTTACGTTTAAAGATATAACGGAAAGAAAACGTCTTGAAAACGAATTAAAGCATACTATAGATACCTCATTACTAATAATTGATAATATGCCGATTCCGTTAGCGGTAGTACGATTGGATACATCAAAAATAATTAAGGCAAATAAATCTTTATCCGATTTCCATATGGTATCTTTAGAGGAGTTGTTGGAGTGCGACCCGAGAGAGTTTTATGTTTATAAAGAAGATAGGGCACAAATTGTAGAAGAACTTAAGAAAGGGAACAGAGTATTTAATAAGCAAATTAAATTTAAAAGGTTAAGAACAGGAGAAATAAGAGAAACGATATTAACCTATTTGCCAATAGTTTATGACAAAATAAATTGTTTTATTGTTTCGGTTTTGGACATAACGGAAATTAAAGCAGTTCAAAAAGAACTTGAAAAAGCTAAAAACGAAGCAGAATCTGCTACAATTGCAAAAAGTCAATTTTTAGCTACAATGTCGCACGAAATACGTACTCCTATGAATGCAATAATCGGATTATCGCATTTGGCTTTGGGTACGGAGCTTTCAAATAAACAATTTGATTATCTTTCCAAAATTGAGCGTTCGGCTCAAACTTTATTAACCATTATTAATGATATATTAGATTTTTCCAAAATAGAAGCAGGTAAATTAAGTATTGAAAATACCGATTTTAATTTGGAACAAGTTATGTATAACGTTACAAATTTAATTGCCCAAAGTGCGCAGGAAAAAGGGATTGAGTTTAATATAAGAATTGATAAAGAAGTTCCGATAAATTTAATTGGTGATCCCTTACGAATTAGTCAAATATTGGTGAACTATTGCTCTAACGCATTAAAATTTACCGATAAAGGTGAGATAATTATTAATGTTTCAATTACTGAGATAAAAGATAATATAGGCGAGTTTGTTTTTTCGGTAAAAGATACCGGAATAGGACTTACTGACGAACAAAAACTAAAAATATTTAATAAGTTTACTCAGGCAGATAGCTCGACAACAAGAAAATACGGTGGTACCGGATTAGGTCTATCCATTGCAAAATCGTTAGCAGAATTAATGGGAGGGAAAGTTTGGTTTGAAAGTAAATATGCAGAAGGGAGTTGTTTTTATTTTTCGGCTAAACTTGGAATAGGAAATCAAAGTTCCGAAGACTATTTGCAAATATCGGAATTAACAAAATTAAAAGTTTTGGTTTGTGACGATAATAAAAACGCCAGGGAAATAATTTACGAGTACCTGGAAAGATTTACTTTTGAACCTTTTAGTGTCGCAAGCGGAGATGAGGCAATTGATATAATCAAAAATTCCAATGCAAACCCGTTTGATTTATTAATTATTGATTGGATGATGCCCAATAAAGACGGATTGGAAACAGTTAAAGAAATAGTTGCAGATGTTTCAATAAAGTTGCCTAAAATTATAATGATTACTTCTTTCGGAAGAGAAGAAATTGAAAATAAAGCCAAATACTTGGGTATTGATGCCTTTCTGATTAAACCGATTACCCCTTCGCAATTATTCGATAAAATTTTAGAGTTATTCGGTAAAAGCACAAAAACATTAAGACATAGAGGGCACAAGGGGAATAAATTTAATAAGGAAATAAGCACGCTTAAAGGTGCTAATATTTTAGTGGTTGAAGATAATGAAATTAACAGACAAATAGCAGTTGAATTACTTGGCAATGCCGGATTTACCGTAGATACGGCTATT
>CALGLM010000447.1 GCA_937930275.1 uncultured Ignavibacteria bacterium | reverse complement strand
ACCAATTCTATCTTCAGAAGCGTAATAACCTCTTGCAGTATCTATTAAATTTATTTCGTTATCTAAAGCAAAATTTAAAATTTTTTCAACAGATTTTTCATCAATATTAAAATCTCCGATTTCACCTGCTCCAAAACCCAAGGCAGATACTTCTAAACCTGTATTTCCAAATTTATTATAAATCATAAAATTTCCATTTTTTTATTATAAAATTAATAATTTGTTTATTTGATGTCAAATAAATGAATAAGCGGGATAATTTTAACATATTTAAAATAAAAAGTCGTACTTATAAAACATATAAGTACGACTTAAAATTAAAGATACGTTAAAATATTATTTTAATACTGAAGTCACTTTTTCAGCAGCATCTTGTAACGAGTTAGCCACTTCAAAATTTAAACCGCTATTAGCAAGTAATACTCCGGCTTCTTCTGCATTAGTCCCTTCTAAGCGTACTACAACAGGAACAGTAACGTTAACTTCCTGAACTGCATCAATAACGCCTTGTGCAACTCTATCGCAACGTACAATTCCGCCAAAAATATTAATTAATATGGCTTTAACATTTGGATCGCTTAAGATAATTTTAAATCCGTTTGCAACGGTTTCTTTATTTGCACCGCCGCCAACATCAAGAAAATTAGCGGGTTCACCGCCGGCTAACTTAATAATATCCATTGTAGCCATTGCTAAACCGGCACCGTTTACCATACAACCTACATTACCGTCTAATTTTATGTAGTTAAGGTTATATTTTGCAGCTTCAATTTCCAAAGGGTCTTCTTCGTCTAAATCTCTTAATTCTAAGATATCTGAATGGCGATATAAAGCATTATCATCAAAATTCATTTTTGCGTCTAAAGCCATAATATTGCCTTCTTTAGTAACTACAAGCGGGTTGATTTCGGCTATTGAAGCGTCTGAAGAAACGAAAGCCTTATAAAGTTTTAGTAAAAAGTTAACTGTGTTTTTAAATTGTACACCCGAAAGTCCTAAACCAAAAGCAAGTTCTCTTGCTTGATAAGCTTGTAAACCTATTGCAGGTTCAATTGTAGCTTTTAATATTAGCTCAGGGTGTTCGGCTGCTACTTTTTCAATTTCCATTCCGCCTTCTGTGGAAACCATCATTACATTTTTAGATTGAGCTCTATCAAGAGTAATACCTACATATAACTCTTTTTCGATATTAACACCTTGCTCAATTAATAAACGTTTAACAATTTTTCCTTCCGGTCCGGTTTGATGAGTAACTAAAAGATCGGAAGAGCACACGTCTGAACTCCAGTCACCGTACGTAATCTCG
>CALGLM010000446.1 GCA_937930275.1 uncultured Ignavibacteria bacterium | reverse complement strand
GGTATTAATAATGAAGAGAATGCTGTGTTTTGTGCATTAGATATGATTGAATCGTTAGAAGTATTAAATGATAAATTTAAGGATTTATTTGAGTCTAAAGTTGCTGTAGGCATAGGTATAAATTCCGGAGTTGTTGTTGCGGGTAACTTAGGAAGCGAAGATAGAATAGAGTATTCAATAACCGGAGATACCGTTAATACAGGTAAAAGAATTGAAATGCTTACAAAAGAGGTTCCTAACTCAATTCTTATAAGTAAAAGCGTTAATGATAAAGTTAAAAACTTATTTAATACTATCGAAAAACCACCTGTTGCCGTTAAAGGTAAACAAGAAGAACTAATATTGTTTGAAGTTAAAGGAAGAAAATAAAGAATCTGTCTACAATTAAATAAAATTTTTAACTATAAATTATTCTGATTTGTCTAATAATGAAATAATTTGAATTATTTAGATTTATATTATTTTAATTAAATTACTCTAAAACGCTAAAGTCCAAATAATATAATCTAAAATTAATATTAGCGCACTGGCAATAACAAAACTGCGGATAGTTGATAATCCTACACCTTCTGCTCCGCCTTCGGTTCTAAAACCAATATGACATCCCATTAATGATGTAAACCCTCCGAAAACAATCCCTTTTATTATGCCAAACATAAAATCGCTTATCAAAAAATATCGCTTTACGGAATCAAAAAATACGTCAAATGATATTCCCAAGAAATAACGCGAAATTACAAATGCTCCGATAACTGCAATAGTATTTGCTATTACAATTAATACAGGCATCATAAATATTGTGGCAAAAAAACGGGGCATTGCCAAATAGCGTATCGGACTAATTCCCATAGTCTCAAGCGCATCAATTTGTTCGGTTACCTTCATACTTCCAAGTTCTGCGGCAATTGATGCACCCACTCTTCCGGCAATAACAATTGCGGTTAATACCGGACCAAGTTCGGTAATAATTGCTCGGCTGGTGGCAGTTCCTAAAAATGATAAAGGAGCCAACCCTTTTAGTTGATAAGCAGCTTGCCATGCAGAAACTGCTCCCGTAAACGAAGCGATAATTAAAACAAGCGGTAATGAATTAACCCCGATATGCTCCATTTGCATTAGTAATAATTTACGACTTTTAATCATATTTGGTGCAAAGCGTATAATACCAAAAAACAACAAAGTCACTTGTCCAAACTCGGTAAAAAATTTAATTGTTTTTTCCCCAAGTCTTTCAAAAAGTCCGGCTATAGTATTATACACTGCAATCCCAAAATATTATTTTATAATTTTACCGAAATATTCAAAAAGTATTCTGCCGATTTGGTAGTTATCCATAATACCGGCAAATTTTTCGGCACCGGGTCCTTTTGCAAAAACAGCCACCATATTAGCAGCATGATTTTTTGTTGTCCAACCGATTTCAAATTGTTTTTTATTTAAATCGCCGTTAATAATTGATAATCCGCCGGTATCATGATCTGCTACAACAATAACTAACGTATTTTTATCCTTTTCGGCAAAATCTAAGGCACAATTAACGGCAGTATTAAAATCGCTCAATTCTGCTACTAACCCATCTTTATTATTACCGTGATTTGTATTGTCAATTTGAGAACCTTCAACCATAATGAAGAAATTTTTTCCTGTATTGCTTAAATATTTTAAACCTGATTTAGTAATCTGACCAAGAGTAAATTTTCTATTCCAAGACTCGGGCATTTCGTCATATCCAATCAAACCCAATAATGGTTCTTTTTTATCGTAATTAATGATATCTTCAATTTTATCACAATAATTAAAACCTTTCTTTAAAAATTTTTCAACAATACTTATACTATCTGATCTTGTTCCGCCTAAGTTTTCGGGCAAAAAGTATTGAGTACCTCCGCCGACCAAATAATCGATTGACAAATTGGAATACTGATCTGCAATATCATAAAAGTTATAGCGACTGATAGAATGTGTACCAAAGCATGCAGGTGTAGCGTCCGTTAACGAGCTTGTTGCAATTATTCCTGTTGCATATCCTTTGGCGGATAAAAACTCTAAAATAGTTTCGACCTTTGTGCTATCCGGTTTATAAGAAACCATTAATTTATTGGTTCTATAACCTGTTGCAAATGCGGTAGCACCAGCAGCTGAATCAGTAATAAGTTTATCTGCGGCAACCGTAACAACCAAACCGGTATTAGTAAATCTCCTAAACGGAGAGTCTTCTAAAAACATTTCTGAAATACCGACACTATTAATACTCATACCGTCACCTACCATAAATATGATATTTTTCGGTACATCCTGACAATAAAAAGCTGTAGTAGATACTACTACAGCCATAACAAAATATAATATTTTTTTCATTTAATTTTCTACTTATTCAACATATGTTAACCAATTATACTTATCTTCAACTTTACCGTATTGTATGCCGGTTAATTCTTCGTATAATTCTTTACTAAGTTCTCCAGGTTGGTCATCACTAAAATGTAAAACTTCATCCTTATATTTTAACTTGCTAACTGCCGAAATTACAGCGGCAGTTCCGCTACCAAAAATTTCAATTAAATTTCCTGTTTTATAACCGTCAATAACTTCATCAATTGAAACCATTCTTTCATTAACGGTATATCCTTTATCGCGCAACATTTGAATTACAGACATTCTTGTCACTCCCGGTAAAATTGATCCTGTTAATTTAGGAGTAACAATTTCATTTTTGAATCGAATAAAAATATTCATTGTACCAACTTCTTCAATATATTTTTGTTCAATTCCGTCTAACCATAAAACTTGAGTATAACCTACTGCACGAGCTTCTCTTTGAGCCAACAAGCTTGCACCGTAATTACCCGAGGTTTTGCAGTCTCCTACTCCTTTTCTCACGGCTCTAACGTATTTATCAGTTGCCATAATAGGTACAGGTTTAAAACCTTCAGGGTAATAAGGACCAACCGGACTTAATATTATCATAAACTTATAATTATCAGAAGGTCTAACACCTAATACCGGTTCTGAAGCAAAAACAAAAGGTCTTATATACAATGCATGACCGGGTCTTGTTGGAATCCATTCGCTATCAATTTTAATAAGCTCTTTCATAGCTTCCATAAAAAAATCTGGATCAACTTCCGGAATGCACATCCTTCTACATGAATTATTAAATCTTTCAATATTTTTTTCAGGTCTAAATATCGCTATTTTCCCGTTATCTAACTTATAAGCCTTTAAACCTTCAAAAATAGCCTGTGCATAATGGAAAACCATTGTAGCAGGGCTAACTTCAATCGTCCCATATTCTTTAATTCGTGGGTTAATCCATTCGCCGGCAGCAGAGTCGTAGTCCATTTCAAACATGTGTGTGGTAAAAGTTCTGCCAAATACTATTTTTTCCGGCAGTTCTACTTTCTTCTTAATTTCGCTTGTCTCTAATGTGATGTTAGATACCATAGTTATCCTTCCTTCTATTTTAGTATTCTTTTATTATAGACCGAAGGTTTTATGACCGTTTCGCCCGGATACTACCGGGCTTAATAGTGCTAAGTATAATCCTATTCTAATATTTTCACTAAATTTTTCTGTTTTCATATATATTTTTATACTATAAAACCTTTAATCTATCACACTTCAATATACAAAAAATAGCTCAAATTACAATGAAAAAAAGAATTGTTTTGTAAATTTAACTTATAAATAAAAAGGGTAATAATTTATGACCGGTCGAATTTTAGTTTTTTAATCAAAATATTCATATCTTCTGGTAAATCGGAATTAAAAAACACTTTTTCTTTTGTTGCGGGATGTATAAAACCTAATGTTTTGGCGTGAAGTGCTTGTCTGGGAATAATATCCAATAAGTTATCAACTCTGCTTTTAATTTTTGGTAAATCACTACCGCACATTATTTTTCTGCCGTTATATGTAGGGTCACCAAAAATAGGATGATTAATACTGCTTAAATGTACGCGTATTTGATGCGTTTTTCCTGTTTTCAACTTACAGCTTATTAACGAACAAAACTCAAATTCTTCAAGTATTTTGTAATTTGTATGTGCAAATTTTCCTTGATCCTTATGCACGGTAAATACTTTTCTATCTTTGGTACTTCTGGCAATATTCCCTATTATTTCACCTTCTTTTTCTTTAAATATTCCCCAGCAAACAGCCCAATACTCTCTTTCAATTGTGTGATTTGCAAATTGTTTAGCTAAAAATGCATGAGATATTTCGTCTTTTGCAATTAGTAAAAGCCCGCTTGTATCTTTATCAATTCTGTGTACTATGCCAGGGCGACCCGGTTCGCTACCCGTACTTAGTTTATTCATGTGATAGAGTAATGCATTAACCAAGGTGCCGGTATAATTACCTAAAGACGGGTGAACAACAATTCCGGCTGGTTTATTTACAATAAGTAAAAAATCATCTTCGTAAATTATGTCAATCGGAATTTCTTCAGGCTCCGTAGTTTCCGGACGTGGGCTAACCGGTATTGTAACTTCTATTATATCTTTCGGCATAACAATATAATTTGGTTTTATTGTTTTGCCGTTTACTAAAACTAAATCTGCTTTAATTAGTTTTTGTATTTTTGTTCGAGTTGAATTTTCTATTGAGTTTGTTAGGTAAGTATCAATTCGTTCTTTTTTCTTTCCGTCCGTAATTTCAATTCGAAATTTTTTTTCAGTTATTATTTTTCCCATCAGGCTGTATTTCAGTCTCGTCTATTTGTTCGGAAATTACTGATTCATTTTCTGATTCTATTTCACTTTTATTTTCTGTTTCGGGTTTTACTTTATTAAAAAATAAGAGTAAAAATACTCCTATAGATACTGCGCTATCAGCAACATTAAATACAGGAAATCTTTCGTAAGTTTGCCCAAATAAAGAAAAATCAAAAAACTCGACATTCAAAAAATCAACAACATGACCATAAAATAACGGAGCGTAATTATAAATAATTCCGTAAAACGTACGATCAATTAAATTACCTATTGCTCCGCCAAGTATAAGCGCAAGAGCAAATCTAAAAACAAATCTTTCATTACGAGAAACATAAATATAATATGCAATTCCGATTACTGCTATAATAGAAAACAAAGAGAGTAATAATTTTATTTCGGTATTTACACCTATGCCAAATGCCATACCGGGATTTTCAACAAAGGTGATTTTAAAAAATTCACCAAAAACATTAAAGCTCTGGTGTTCATCCATACCAACAATATTAAGATTTAGAAAAGGGATATTAATCCCTTTTACTAAAATCTTTGAAACCTGGTCTATAAGAACAACTAAAGCAGAATAATAAATTACTTTCACGTATAACCTATTTTTTATTTGTCTGCATTTTAGTTTTTACTTGTAAGCAATGTTGTGTATGCGGAACCGCCATTAATCTTTCTTTAGGAATTAAAGGACATGTTGGGCAAAGATTTTGAGGTTCGTCAATACACTCAATACATATACCATAAGTTCCGTTTTCAATTCTTCCCAAAGAATCTTCCAAGTAACCTAAAAATTTATTTTCACGTTGAGCCCAAAGATAAAGTTTTTCTCTTTCCTGAGCATCTGTACCTTGTTCGGCCATATGTAACGAATACGGAGAGTTTTCGTTAACGTATTGCCCTGTAGAAGGGTCCATCATCTGTTCTTTTAGAATTTGAATTTGTTCAATTATTTCTTCACGTTTTTGAAGGATAACAACTTTAAATTCTTCTAAATCTTTTTTAGAGTAACCTTTAATTTTTTTCATTTTACGTGTCGGAGACATCAATTCAATTATATTTTCGTCATCTCCCGTTTTTTCGGTTACTTCTTCAGATACAATTTTTTCCGCTTCAACAGGTTTAATAACTTCAACAGTTTGAACTGCTTTAGCTTTAGAAGTTTTAACCGCTTTTTTTTCTTTTTCGGGTTTTACTTCCGTCTTGGTTTTAGCAGCTTTTTTAACCGGCTTTTCTTCTTTTACTTCTTTAATTTCAACCGGTTCGCTAACTGCTTTTACAGTTTCTTCACCGGCATTTTTTTTACCGGTTTTTTCTTTCTTTGTTTCAGCTTTTGGCTCAGTACTTTTTTTAGCACAACGGGCCATGTTTCCTCCGTTCTATATTATTTTTCTATTTTTTCAATTGCTATGCTGCAAACAAAATTTACCATCTCAAATTCGGTCGCAGTAGTATTTATTTCATCAACTGCATAAATACAGTCGGCTAAAGTTTCATTACATATATATTCGGAAAATTTTTGAACATAGTCAACAAGTTTTTTATCAGATTTGTATAAAATTTTTATTCTGTCAATAATGTCCAAACCGCTATCTTTTCTTAAGTTTTGCACCCTATTAACAAACTCGCGTGCATAACCTTCGGCAATTAACTCTTCAGATAGTTCTGTATCAATTGCTACCGTTATACCGTTATCTGTTTCAACTAACCAACCTTCAATATTTGAACTTAAAATTTCAACTTCTTCCAAGCCTATAGTTAAATCAGTTCCCGCAACGTTTATTTCAATTTTTCCGTCTTTTTCCAGCTTCGCAATTTCTTCTTTAGATAATTCTTTAATTCTATTTCCTAAGTCTTTTACTAATTTACCGTATTTAGGACCAATTACCTTAAAGTTTGCCTTAGCTGATTTGTTAACTATTGAAGCTTCATCATCAAGTACTTCAAGCTCTTTTATGTTTACTTCATCCAATATAACGTTTACCATACTTTCAACAGCAGAACGTTTTTGCTTTTCTAAAGCAACAATTATTTTCTTTAAAGGTAATCTAACTTTTAAATTGCTTTTTGCTCTCATCGCTCTTGTTAGATATACAATTCTTTGCGCAATATCCATTTTTTCTTCAAGTTCCGGATCGCTATAAGTCGGTTTGGGAAAATCAACTAAATGTACCGATTCAAAATTTTCAAGTTTTGAAGTATCATTTAAATTTTTATATATTTCTTCACTTATCATAGGTGCAAACGGAGAAGCCAATTTTGCAATGGTTATTAAGCATTCATATAATGTTTGATAAGCCGATAATTTATTTTTATTTACTTCCGATTTCCAAAAACGTCTTCTATTTCGTCTAACATACCAATTAGATAATTGATCGATTGTAAAATTAGCAACTATTCTGGCAGCCTTTGTAACATCATATTTTTCCATCAACATATCATATTCGGTTATCAAGCTACCTAATTTGCTAATAATCCACCTATCAATTTCAGGTCTTTCTTCATAGTGAATTAATTCTTCGTTATGTGTAAACTTATCAACATTTGCGTATAAAGCAAAGAAAGAATAAGTATTCATTAAAGTACCAAAGAACTTACGTTGCACTTCTACAACTCCTTCCCTATCAAATAATGTTGGTTTCCAAGGAGGTGAAGTTGTTACTAAATACCAACGGGTAATATCAGCACCAAAAGTATTAAACAGTTCAAAAGGATCAACACCGTTTCCGCGTGATTTACTCATCTTTTGACCGTTTTTATCAAGTATTAATTCATTCACTAAAATATTTTTATATGCAACCTTTCCGAATAACATTGTCGAAATGGCGTGTAATGTATAAAACCATCCGCGTGTTTGGTCAATTCCTTCACATATAAAATCAGCAGGAAAATTATTTTCAAACCATTCTTTGTTTTCAAACGGATAGTGAAATTGAGCAAACGGCATTGAACCGGAATCATACCAAACATCTATTAACTCAGGCGTGCGTTTATATATTTTTCCGTTTTTTTCAAAATAAATTTCATCAACATAAGGTTTATGTAAATCAATGTTTTCTAATTCCGAAACAGATACTCGTTTTCCGTCTTTTTCAACAAAGCCTTGTTTTAATTCTTCAATACTGCCAACAGCTATCATGTCGCCGTCATCGCTTACCCATATAGGTAACGGTGTTGCCCAAAATCTATCTCGGCTTAAAGCCCAATCTTTATTTTCTTCAAGCCAATTGCCAAATCTACCCGTACCTACTTCAGGCGGATACCAGTTGATTGTTTTGTTTAATTCAATCATTTTATCGGCAATTTCAGTGGTTTTAATAAACCATGATTCGCGAGCATAATAAATAACTGGAACATCATCAAAACGCCAGCTAAAAGGATAAGAGTGGGTTATTGTTTCTTTTCTATAAAGTTGTCCCATTTCTTTTAGCTTAATAATTATTCCTGTATCTGCATCTTTTACAAATTGACCGGCAAAATCTGTAATATCATCCGTAAACGTACCGTTCCTTTTTACAGGTTGTAAAAAGGGTAAATTATTCTTCTTGGATACTTCGTAGTCATCAGCACCAAATGCAGGAGCAATATGTACGATACCGCTTCCGTCTTCTGTGCTAACAAAATCCCCCTCAATTACAAAAAATCCGGGTTTATCAACATTTATGTATTTAAATAATTGATCGTATTTTTTGCCCGTAAGCTCGGCA
>CALGLM010000445.1 GCA_937930275.1 uncultured Ignavibacteria bacterium | reverse complement strand
GGTGACTGGAGTTCAGACGTGTGCTCTTCCGATCTATTCAAAACTGTCATCACCGCTATAACTTACTTGCACATATTCAATTGTAGTTCCGCTGCCGACACCGCCAAATGTTAAACCGTTAATTTCATTGTTTAACGAATAAGCTATTCCGGGGAATTCAATTCTAACATATCTTAAAATTCCGCTGTTATCATCAGAATTATTACCACCGTAAACATCTCCGGGTCCTTCAATTGTTGACGTACCGCCGGGAACGTTAATAGGTGCATTACCCAACAATATTATGCCCCCCCAATCTCCGTAAGTAGGGGTTTGACTGCTTCCCGATTTAGTAAATTCACTTGTAAAAACTATCGGTTTTAATGGTGTTCCTTCTGCAATTAATTTTGCGCCGGGTTTAACTATTAATGTGCCTTTTGTTGAGTTTTCCCCATAAATAGTTGTTCCTGCTTCAATTGTTAATACTGCCGGAGCTTGAACTCGTACTATATCTTTTAGCAAATATGTTTTATCTGCCGTTAAAGTAGTATTAACGGTAATATCACCTTGTAATACTACATCTTGAGCAAATATATTTGCCGTAAGGATAAAAAAGGTCATTAAATAAGTTATTTTTTTCATTGATACTCCAATTTGTTATTAAAAGTTTAAACTTTATAATTCATAGCTCAATCCAACACTATAATCACTTCCCACTCTAATTCTTTCTGCAACTTTATCTCCGGCTGGTGATTTTTGAATCATTAATCTATCTTTAGCAAGTATATCTTTTACCGTAATTTTAATGTTAAGCGAATTGAATATTTTCTTTGATAGAGAAATATCTACTTGCTCTCTTGCTTTCTCAATTACATCACCAAGGTTGTTAAATCCGACTTTAGAAATTCTATCCCCTACTTTGTTAAAAATTACCGAAGCAGCTATACCTGTATAAGATTCGTCATAGTAAAATCCTAAATTAAAAATATAATCTGCTTGCCCTTGTAAAGGACGATTCGATTCTTGAAATCCGCCAACATTTAAATCAATATTTGATTTTATTAAACTTATATTACCCACAAACATTAAACCGTCTAATAAAGAAGTGAAGATTGAAAATGATTTTCTAACTTCAAGTTCCATCCCATAATTTTTAGCACCTTTTGCATTTTGGAACGAACGAGTCGGTTCAAATCCTGATGAGGCAATTAACACTTGTTCAATAGGATCGTTAAATGATTTATAAAATAATCCTAATGCAATTAACTCTCCAGGTTTCGGGTAATATTCATATCTAATATCATAATTAGTAATTAACGAGCGTTTTAAATTTACGTTACCTTCAACCAATTCATTTGATAAAAAGTCAAAATATGTAAAAGGTGCAAGCTCTCTAAATTCCGGACGTGCCAAAGTACGAGAAAACGCCGCACGTAAATTCATACTTTCTGTAAGAATATAAGTCATATTA
>CALGLM010000444.1 GCA_937930275.1 uncultured Ignavibacteria bacterium | reverse complement strand
AGAGGGGTTAGGGGTGAGTTCGTTTTTACATTAATCATTGTTTTGGTACAGCCCCTAATAATAAAGTGAAATCTTTAATTTTTTTTGTATTACTTATTTAGTTAAATAGAATTAAAGCGGTAATTATCTAAATCTTTGTTTAATTTGTGAAAGATCTTGATGAAACAATAAAAATAATTATCCGTAAAACCTAAATCTATTTAACACCCTTTTGGGTTAAAAAATCGGTATATTTTTTATCTTCTGCAACAATGTGTTTTAATAACCAATCGCTTAAAAAGTTCATTAGCTCTATTGAAACCGTTGCTTTACCTTTTTGGTAGTTATCATAAAAATCCAACACTTGTCTGGTAAGCTTATCATGAAGCATTTTATGCGATAGTTTTTCGGCGTATCCGTATTTATTAAACAAGTCCTCTTCAAATTTAAAGTGAACTTTTGTATAATCTATTAGCGAAGTTAAAGTAGTATTTAAAACTTCTTTAGATTTACCGTTTCGCATTGCATCATTTAAATCGTTAATTATATCTACAAGTTTTTTGTGTTGTGTATCAATTGACGATATTCCCACACTGTATTTTGGACCCCAATTAATAAGCGGCATATTTTCTCCTATTTAATACCTTTTTCGATTAAAAACGGTGCGTAATTTTTATCTTTTTTCTGGATATGGTCTAATAACCAATTACTAAGCAGTTGCATTAAATTTATAGATACGGTCATTTTACCTGCTTTAAAATCGTTATAATAACCGTTAACTTCATTAACCATTTTCTGGTGTTCCATTTTATGCGAAGTTTTTTCGGGATAGCCAAATTTTTCAAAATAAGTTTCTTCCGCTTTAAAGTGATATTCAGTGTAATCAATCAATCTTTTAAATACTTCGCCTAAAACCTCTTTTGATTTACCGGCGCGCATAGCGTCATTTAAATCATTTATAATGGCTATCCATTTTTTATGTTGATTATCAATTTCGGTAATCCCCAAACTTAACTTATCAGTCCAGTTTACTAAAGGCATTTTGACCTCCGTTTAATTGTTGTTTTTTTTAATAAAACTATTTGTTTTTTTATAAAAGAAAATTGCACAAAAATAAATGTAAATGCCCATTATATAAGCAAAAATATCAGCTTTAACAAAAATGCTTAATATGACAGAAATAAAAATAATACTTAAACTTAAATTAAAAAGTAACCTTCCCGCAAATTTATTTGCCTTTTCCCATAATGTTTTGTTGCTTAGTGTTTCCGTAAACCTAATACCGTACCAATGACCAAACGGAATATTAAAGTAAATAAGCGGAATTGACATAAACAAAATAAACAAACCTATTAAAATGAAACTTAAAATAACATACAGCATTATATTTAATGGTTATTATCGTAAAAAAAATACTATTATTTATAGTAAAACTACTAATTATTTAAATTTTCAAGCAAAAAAACCAAATCATTTTTTAAGAAGGGTTTAGGAAGATAATGAGTACATCCTTTTTCAAAAAACGACCGTTTTTCTGATTCTTGTGTATAAGCAGTAACTGCAACTACGGGTGTATCTTTGTATATCGGATTTTGTTTAATTATTCTGGTTAATTCGGCACCGTTCATCCCCGGTCCTAAGTTAATATCCATCAATATTATATCGTATTTTTTGGCTTTGGTCATTTCCAATGCAGTTAAAGCGTCTGCTGAAGTTTCAACAATATATTTGTTTTTTAAGAACATTCTAACAACACTTTGATTAATTTCATCATCTTCAACATACAATATTTGCAAAAGTCTATCCTCTTTTTTTATTTGTTTACCCGCCGGTTGCATGCTTTCTGATTTGTTTGTATCCGAGACGGGGAAATAAACCGAAAATTCACTCCCTTCATTTAATTCACTTGTAACAATAACTTTCCCCCGCATTAATTCTACGGCTTTTTTTACTATTGTTAAACCTAAACCGGTACCTTCATACGCCCTGCTTAGTCCTTCGCTTACTTGTCTAAAAGCTAACCAAATTAGTTCTATCTTATCTTTAGGAATACCGATTCCCGTATCTTTAACTTTAACATATAACATGTTATTTCTCTTTTCTAAACCGCATTCAATTTCAATTTCCCCTTTTTCGGTAAACTTAATTGCGTTATCAATTAAATTACTGATAATTTGAATAAAATAATTTTTATCCAAATAAGAATAAATCGGTTTTTGTTTGATTTCCAAATGGTAGTTAAGTTTTTTTTGTAATGCAGAACCTTTATAATTATCAAAACATTCTCTTAAAATACCGGTAATTTCCAATAATTCAAATTGAATATTAGTGTTTTCTGCTTCAATATTTGCAATATCAATTATAAGGTTTAAAGTAGTACTTAGTCTTTTTGCACTTTCCAAAATATCAAAGGACATAGCCAGATGTTCTTCGTTTTTAAGTTGTTCTGTTAAAATTTTTGCAAAACCTAAAATACCGTTAAGCGGTGTTCGTAATTCGTGATTTATATTTGCAAGAAAAAATGATTTAAGACGGTTGGAATCCTCTGCCTGTTTTAGGGCTGCAACTAAATTAGATTCCATTTTTTTCTTTTCGGTAATATCTTCTTTAACCGCTACAAAGTGAGTTGTTTTGCCGTTATCGTCTTTAACGGGCGAAATAGTTGCCGATTCCCAAAATAAATCTCCGTTTTTCTTTTTATTCAGGAATATTCCGCTCCAATCTTCTCCTTTGTTTAACTTTTCCCAAATTTGCCTATAATCCTCATCAGGAGTATGTCCCGATTTTAATATTCTGGGATTTTTACCAATTATCTCATTGCTTAAATATCCTGAAATTTTACAAAAAGCGGGATTAACATATTCAATATTAGCGTTTTTATCGGTTATTAAAATTGAAATTTGACTTTGTTCAAATGCACGGTACAAAGTTTTTAACGTATCGTTGGTTTTTATTTGCTCTGTTATATCACGTCCTGAACCTACAACGCCTATTAAATTTCCGTTTTTATCATATAAAGGGGCTTTTCTAACATCTAAGTAAATATATTTGCCTTTAACATACCCGTGTTCCAGAAATGTCATCGGCTTATTTTCTTTTATCGTAATTTCATCGCTATCTTTACACAGCTCTCCAAATGTGTGCCAAAACGGGTTATTTGGTTGACTCTCTCTTTCTCTTATAGCAAAAAATAAATCGTCTTTTCCCAAAACTTCGTTTTCATTTGGTTCGCCGAGTAAATTATGGCATATTGCGCTGTTTGCAAAAATATATTTTTTGTTTAAATCTTTAGCCCATAGCATGTCCGTGATGGTGTTACTCATTAAACTTGCTAAATTATATAACTCCTCGTAGTCTAATTTGCTTTTTAGTAATTGTTCGTAAATTTTTTTTCTTTCGGTAATGTTTCTTACAACACTTAATAATTCTTCTTCTCCGCATCTAACAAGTCGGCTTTCATAATGCTCGATTTTACCGTTAATATTCAAAGAATATTCAATTGTTTGCATTTCTCCTGTTTCAAAAACTTTAGCAATAGCTAATTGAACATCATCACATAAATATTTGGGCAAAATTTCGGAATAGTGTTTTCCGATAAATTCTGAAGGTTGTACTAATAAATCGGTAAGCTCTTTTGCCCAAAATTGTGTATAAACTCCTTCTTTGGTAGAAACAAATACCCAATCGGGTAAAGCTTCCATTAAGGCGTTAATCCTTATTTTATGATTATCAATTTCCGATAAAATATCTTTCTTTTCGCTTATATCCAAGGCAAATCCGGCAACTTTAATGTTATTTAATTCCGGATCTTTTTCAATAACGCTGCCTATATCAAAAAACCACTTGTAGTTTGTGTTTGCATCTCTTATTCTATATTCAACTTTATAATGTTCTGTTTTACCGGATATCAAATTATGCATGCTTTGCATAACCCTATCAAGATCTTCGGGGTGAATCAAGCCTGTAAAATCATTAAAATGTTTAAAGTCTTTATGCTCAAATCCTAAAAAATCGGTTTTGTTTCTATTGAATGTAACTTTGCCTGAGGGGAGTTCCATTTCCCACCATGCTACTTTTGCTAAATCAAAAGCAAAATCTACTTTATCTGAAAAAAGATTTTTTGTGCTCTGTTTCTTATCTCTTTCAATAGAATTTTCGTTTAACGGATTGACGATAAAAGTCATAATTTTTTATATTTATATTTACCTATAGAATATAACTATTTTTAGAAATAATTAAAATAGGAATCAATTTATTTAAATCAAAATGTACTGTCGGTTTATAATAAAAAAAATAAAAAATATTCACAAATAGTAATAAAACTACGGTTTAGTATAAAATGCAAATGTTTAACAATTAAAAAACACAAATTATTTATTTTATTAAAATCATTTTTTTTACGTCAACAAATCCTCCCCCCTTCAATCTATAAAAATATGTTCCGGAAGGGAGATTGGAAGCATCAAATTCAAATTTATAGTTCCCTGCGCTCAAATATCTGTTAACAATTTCATATACTTCTCTACCGAGTACATCATATACTTTTAATTGGACAGAAGCAGGATATTTGACTTCAAAAAATATAGTAGTAGTTGAATTAAAAGGATTGGGATAATTTTGATAGAGTTTTAAATTTTCACTACCTGTTGTAAACGGAACAAATTTTTTAGCGTAAATAATTGTTGTAGGATCAGCTATTCCGTCACCGTTTTGATCCGGTGAAATTTTAACAAATTCGTTTATAAAGCATGGTTTCATAGAACCGGTAACATCCTCGTTATCCGGTGCGGTATCAATAGGACTTGTATTTCTGTTGCCGATAATTACGGCAACCGCATTAATTTCTGTATTTTGAGGAATTATTCCCGCTCCCATTCCGTAAATATCATCCCAAGCTATGGAAAACTCGGCACTTGAATTTGATTTTTTTATAATGCCGTTAATTTTACTTTTAAAACTTGTTGTTTTTTCTTCAAAACATTCAAAAATATTATAATTTTCAACATTATTTTGGATAATGAAATAATCGATATTCAAGCTATCGGGGAACTGAATATTAAACGGGTAATCGCCTAAATAACCTCCGGATGTGCTGAAATCTTTTATTCCTTCGGTAAATCCTGCATCCAAATAAATAATAAATGATTTATCTTTTTCTAAAACATACTCGGTGCCTAAGTACAAACTATCGCTATCCCAAGTTGCATAAAGCGAAAAAATATCATTATCCGGTGAAGGTTTATTATCTTGTACGCCGTCTTCTTCTTCATCATTATAAAGTAGCCAATCATCTCGCCAATCATTATCGGTAGCTTCAACAATACCGTCAATATAGGGTTTTGAATATGTGTTTATAGGTGTATTTGGGTCAATTTTTACATTAAGTTTAAATGTAGTACTATCTTCGCCGCCTCTGCTATCTTTAACGTAAACATTTATTTGGTATAACCCGGTGTCTTTAATTCCGGGAGTTCCGCTCAAAATTCCGGAATACTCGCCAATACTTAACCAATTCGGAGCTTGTTTTAGGTAAAAATATAACGAATCTCCTTCGCTATCAAATGCTTTTACGCTTGTATTAAATCTTTCGGCAACTAAACAAAATTTATCGGGTAAATTTCCGATAACCGGTGATGAGTTTCTCGTAACGCTAATATTAAACGTATCACTTACTGCAAATCCCCATGTATCTTTTAAACTTATTATTACTTGATTATTCCCGATATCAAAAAATCCGGGAGTACCGCTTAATAATCCGTTGTTATCAAGGTTTAACCAATTTGGGGCTTGTTTTAAATCAAAACTAAGTTCGTCTTTGTTTGCATCACTATAACTTATTTGATATTCAAATTTTGTATCTGTGTAAGTAACTATATCGTCAATTTTTTGAATTGCCGGAGGATTGTTTAATTGAACGTATGTATCGGTTACAAAAATAACGGCCGTTGCCGGAGATACAACAAATCGAATTTTGTTTTTTATACTTCCGGCGCTTTCCTTTATAACTTCTGCATACGAGTTACCACCGGTAATATTTTTTAATTTATAACCTACAGGTAGTTCGGTATCGGAAAGGATTTGATAAGCATTAGTCGGGCTATCGTTAATAATTAAATAAGCTCCGCTTCCGTCTTCTTTTTCGCTTCTATGTAAAATATAAATATCTTTTGATAATAACGATTGTTTCTGTTTTTTATCGTCTCTAATAAAAAACGCATTTATATCAAATCTATTATACGTTTTCCCTTTTATATATTTTGATCTTGCCAATATTAATTTATTTATATAATCTTTTAAATCAGTATAAAAATAATCGCGATAAAAAATAGAAGGAGTTCCTTCGGCAAATAAAATATAAGTATATGCATATTTTTTATTGCGTATTATATTCCCAAAACTACTTTCATTTATATTTTCGTAGTTGGTTTTATCAAATTCGGTTGTTTCAACAAAGTGGAGTACTTTTTCGGAGTTAATGCCTTTGTTAATTAGCCCTATTTCATCAAGTTTCGATAAATCATATCCTCCGTTTTTGGTGTTGCATAATTCAAAAAGCGCATTTCTTAGCTCATAATCAAAAATTAATATATTTGAATTATTAATTAAATCTTTATCGGCAGTAAAAATGCTTAGGGATGTTTTATCTCCGGTAAAATCTAAAATCGATTTTATATTTAATTTATTAAAAACTGTTAACCAAGATTCTAAAAATTTAATATCAAGAAAATTGGATTGAAATAATCTAAAGCCGGATAAATTTAATTCGTTTTGCAAAAATTTTCCGTATTCAATTAAACTATCCTGTACAAATAATCGATTAAATGCAAACCATTCCGGTTTTCTATCGGCAATTTTATTAATTCGTCTTTTAAATAAGTCAGGCTCACAATAACCCGAATTAGGGTAAAAAAATGTTGCGTCTTTTTTGAACCGCCCTGAACCGTTAGGATAGTTAAAAATTAAATTTGACGAATCAACAATACCGTTTGGTGCACATTCATATTTTTGTGGAAGCTCGCCGCCTGTAACGTAACCTAAAATTACGTCACTGTAAATATCTAAATTAAAAGCTTTTAACTTTTCACTTAATTTTAACAATTCTTGTTTGCTGCCAAAACGGGTTTCGGTTGTTCCTTGTTGATAAAAGTCTCCTAAGTCGTAGTGGTCGTAAATATCGTAACCCATTGAAAACTTTCCGGCAGTACCTTTAGAGGGGGAAGGGAGTAAAACACCCTTAAATAATGCCGAGGCTAATTCGGCAGAATTGTTTGTTAAAGTATCCCACCATACACCGCCCGGAGTGCAATTCCAATAATAACCTTGAAGTAAAACATCCGATTGACCAAAACTGTTTTGTTCGTTCAACGAATTTTGGGCATTTACAAAACCAACAACAAAAAGAAACAATACGACTAATTTATATTTCATTATTCTAAACGTACTCCGTCCAAAAAAGTGCACACTTATCCAATTTAGCTCCCAAATTAAGTAAGTTAAGCGAAATATCCAAATTTTTAGATTTTAAAAGTTTTTAAGTTATTGATTTGTTTGTTTTTTTAGTTATATTTAAAATATTGGAAATTAACACTTTAACGTATAATGATAGTTGATACAATTAGTAATTTTGAAAAATATATTAATTTAAATGAAAATTTTTCAGATGTTCAAGAGTTCTTACTTGCATCGGATTTAATAAGTTTGGAAGCCGGAAAGATTGATATAAGTCCTTCGGTTTTTGCAATTGTTAGTAATTATCAAACAAAAAATATTGATGATTCTTTTATTGAATATCACAAAAAACATATTGATATTCAGATGGTTATTAAAGGGAACGAGAAAATTGGATACGCTCCGTTTAATAGTTGCAAAGATATTGTTTTTTATGAAGACAAGGATTACGGAGAACTTGAAGGGGCATTGGATTTTATAAGTCTTAACCAAAGTAATTTTGCAATTTTATTTACATACGAAGGACATATGCCGCAAATTATAGACAACGAGGATGATAAATTAGTGAAAAAAATTGTTTTTAAAATAAAACAGGGGTAATTTTAATGAAAATTTTAATTTGTGATGACTCTCAGTTTATTCGTAAAAGGTTAACGACCATTTTGTCTGATTTTAAATTTGAAATGACTGAAGCAAAAGACGGTGCCGAAGCATTAGAAATATTAAAGGAAAACAAGTTTGATTTGATTTTACTTGATTTACTTATGCCAAATGTTACCGGAAAAGAAGTATTAGAAAAAATGTTTGATGATAAAATGAACATTCCCGTTGTAGTATTATCTGCGGATATACAAGAAACTACCATGAATTATTGTATTGAAAAAGGAGCGAAAGCGTTTTTGAATAAACCTCCTAAGGCGGAAGATTTAATTGAAACGGTAAAAAAAGTATTAAATTTATAATTGAGGATTACTGTGCTATTAAATAACGAACAATTAGATCTGTTTACAGAATTGATAAATATAGGGGTTGGGAAAGCTGCCAAGTTATTAAACGAATTGATTAGTTCTCCCATAAAATTATCCATTCCAAAAATTATTGTTGAAAGACCTATTGATTTGGTGAAAAAGTTAAAGCCGGGTAAATCGACCACATATTATGCGGTAAAACTACAATTTGAGGGTTCGTTTAACGGAATTGCCGAAATTGTTTTTCCATCGGAAAGCGGGAACAATTTAGTTTCAATTTTAACAGGCGAAGAACCGTATAGCGATGAATTAGACGGTTTACGGGCAGGTACTTTAAATGAAGTTGCTAATATGCTGCTAAACGGAGTTATGGGAACGATTTCCAATATTATTAAAGAAGATTTTAATTATTCAATTCCTGTATATTCGGAAGATATATTTGAAAACCTTTTTATTGACCCCACTTCAGAAGACAAAATAGTCCTTTTTGGCGAAACTCATTTTGTAGTAGAAAGTGCTGATATTGAGGGAGATATAATTGTTCTGCTTGAATTGTTCTATTTTGAAAGTCTAAAATCTGAATTAAACAGATTGTTGAGTGAGTAAAGACATGGAAACGAAAGAGTGTTTTAAGTTATATGATCATGTAAATATCGGAGTGTTTGTTGTTAATAAAGAATTTAATATCGTATTTTGGAATAAACACTTACAAGAGTTTTCCGGAATTAAAAAAAGTGACGTTGAAAACAAAAATTTGTTTTCGTCTTTTCCCAATTTAGATAATTATATTTTTAGAGAAAGAATTAAGGGAATATTAAAAGGGGGACCACCGGAATTTTTCTCTTCACAGCTTAATAAGTATATTGTACCTATAAAGCTGCCAAACGGAGAATATAGAACTCAGCATACTTCCGTGATGGGAATTAAAATTGCGGATGAAGGAAACATTTGTGCCGTTTTTTCAATTATTGATATTTCTGATGAAAAGAAGCAGATTGATAATTACCGAGAAATGAAAAATAAGGCTTTTTTTGAAATTGAAGAAAGAAAAAAAATTGAGGATAAACTACGAGAAGCTTTTGAACAGCTTAAGGAAAAGTCTGAAGAATTAAATGTTATAAACCATAATTTAACTCAGCTTAATGCAAGTAAAGACAAGTTTTTTTCAATTATGGCGCATGATTTGAAAAATCCTTTAGGTGCAATAATTTCGTACAGTGATTGGATGTTCAACGAATTTAAGGAATTATCCCCGGAAGAAATTTCGGATTCCTTGCTCTCTATAAAAAAATCGGCAAAAAATTTATTTGAGTTGTTAGAAAATTTATTAAATTGGTCTCGTTTGCAAACCGGCAATATGCAATACACACCGGAATTATTTAGCATTAAAGGTTTATTTGATTTATTGCATGAAATGTACATTATTTTAGCATTTAACAAAGAAATTGAGCTGGTATTTAACTGCAGCGAAAAAATGACATTTTTTGCCGATAGAAATATGTTATTAACAGCCTTGCGAAATTTAATTAGTAATGCTATAAAATTTACACCCCGTAAAGGCAAAATTGAAGTTGCCGCAATAAAACAAAATCACAATTTAACTATTACCGTTAAAGATACGGGTATAGGAATGAGCATGGAGCAGATTGATAAAGTATTTAATATTGAAAGCAGCTTTACTACTTTAGGTACCGAAAGAGAAGAAGGAACAGGATTGGGTTTAATATTAGTGAAAGAGTTAGTTGAAAAAAACAGAGGGCAACTTGTAGTTAATAGTAAAATAGGGAACGGAACTGTTTTTACACTTCAATTTAATGCTTAAATATCTTTAACCAAGATCTGTGGAAACCGGTAAGCCATTTCATAAAACCCTTTAGTTGATCTGTTGTTACTACTAAATTTTATCCTTTTAAAGGTGTTTAAATTAGTTTAACTTAACAAAATAATTAATTTTTTTTATTGAGGAAATATGAAAAAAGTAATACTTAGTGTAACATTGTTGTTATTAATTT
>CALGLM010000443.1 GCA_937930275.1 uncultured Ignavibacteria bacterium | reverse complement strand
GCGGTATATCACCAACTTCGTCAATAAACAGAGTCCCGTTATTTGCTTCTTCAAATCTACCTAAACGTGAGCTTACCGCCCCTGTAAAAGATCCTTTTTCATGTCCGAATAATTCGCTCTCTATTAAATTTTCTGAAAGAGAAGCAACGTTTACGGTAATAAATGGCTTACTGCTTCTATTACCGCTAAAGTGAATTGCTTTTGCCATTAACTCTTTTCCTGTACCGCTTTCACCTAAAATTAAAACTGTTGCTTTACTATCAGCTACTCTCGCGGCGGTGTTAATAACTTCTTCCATTAAAGGACTACGAGTAACAATTCCTTCAAGACCGAATTTGTTTTTCAGCTGTTCTTTTAATTTTTTATTTTCTTCTGATAATAATCTTTTTTCTTTAATTCTAAGTAATAAATTTTCAAGCTCATCTAAATCAATTGGTTTGGATAGATAATCATATGCACCGCTTTTCATAATCTCAACGGCGTCATCAACGCTGCCAAATGCAGTAATAATAACAACATCAAGCTCCGGATTAATCTCCTTTGATTTTTTTAGCACTCCCATCCCGTCTAATTCAGGCATTCTAAAATCAGTTAAAACAACATCAATATAGTTGTTTTGAATAATTTTAATTCCTTCCAATCCGTTGTTAGCAGTAAAAATAGTATAATTCCTTCGTTTCAAAAAGCTTTGGAGTGATTCCAACTGCGATTGTTCGTCATCGATAATTAATAAAGTAAGGTTTTTCATGTGTTCATTTTTTAGTTTAGTAATTTTTTCTATTTTCTCTGTCAACATTAGAAAGAACAATTATCATTTTTTTCCTTTTGGTAATACGATTGTTACTATTGTACCGTTTTTTATTTTACTTGAAATACTTATTAACCCGTCATGTTCGTAAATAATTCTTTGGGTAATGCTTAGTCCTATACCTGTTCCCTTGGCTTTTGTAGTATAGTATAAATTAAATATTTTGTTTAATTTTTCAGGGGGTATTCCTTCACCTGTATCTGAAATTGTTATTTGTACATCGTTATTTTTACATAAAATATCAAATGTTATCTCGCCTTCATCATTTATTGCATCGTACGAGTTTTGTAAAATATTCATAAGTGCTTGCAGTATTTTATTCTTATCCCAAAATACTATACAGTTTTCATTTAAATTATGAATAAACTTTATATTCTTTTGATTAAAAAATTCTTTATACTGCTCTTTTAGCTGATTAAATATTTCCTCAATTTCGAAAGATGATTTAACAATTGGTTCTGGTCGTGCAAATTTTAGAAAATCAGAAATAGTTTGATTTATCCTTTTTACTTCTTTAACAATAAGTTTTGTCAAGTTAAAATAATCTTCGTTATTGTTCTTAGGTTCAAAATCTTTATGTAATTGTTGCGCAATTGTACCAATAGTATTTAGCGGATTGCGAATTTCGTGCGCAACACCTCCGGCAAGTTCTCCCATTGCGCTTAATCTATCTTGCCTATTAATTTTTTCTTCAAGTTGTTTTTGTTCGGTTAAGTCAGTAAACACAAATATGTAGTTCTTTAAATTATTTTCGTCTGTAAAAGCACTTAAAGATACTTCATAAATATATTTATTGTTATTCTTGTATAAAGTTATTTGAATATGTTTATCATTTAACTCGGATAAACTTTTTAATGACGGATCTAATATTAATGTAAAAATATTTTTACCTATTGCGATTGAAGGATCAAATATAGCTTCTCCTTTTTTATTAATAGAAACAATTTCGAAATTATTATTACAAACAATTATACTATCGTTAATATTAAGCAATACTTTTGTTGAGTAGGTTTCTATTTTACGATATTGTTTTTTAAGTATTAAATTGCTTTGTGAGGTAAAAATAAAGGCAATTACAATAAAGCCGAGTAATATAAGTATAGCTCCGGATATAAACAATCTGGTTATAAATCGTTTATTTAAGGCACTAAAATCTTCGGTTGAAACGCCTATGCGTAATAGTCCAATTATTCTATTACCGGGTTTAAAAACTTGTACCGCTTCAAAAACATTAATAGAATCGGTTTCAAAAATTCGCCAATTAATAGAGTTGCTGCTAATAGAATTGGTTAAAAATTCGGAATCTTCTATGTTTTCCAAATCCTTAAATTTACCGCTTGCAGCAATAAAACCGCTTGAATCCTGTAAAACCGCATATATTAATTTTGAATCTTCGGTTAAATTTTTTAATAATGCTCCAAATCCGATTTTTCTTCTAAAGTTTAGAATCTTATCTCCGTCCAAAACTAAAACGATTGCACCGTTATTTTCGGTCGCTAATGCAGTTACATATCTAAATTGATTATTTATTTTTGCTTCGCGTAAACCAATTATTAAAGTATCTGTTAAACCTTCAAAAATTGGGTAAAGTCTATCATAAATTGAATTTGATGATTGCGTTTCGTACGGTGTCGGATGGCTTGAAAATCGTTTAGTTCCGTCTTTACTAAAAATATTAATTCGTAATATATCATTTTCATCAGCAATTTTTTTTAACAATGTGTTGTTTACTTTACCGTCTTCCAACAATAATTTTATTAATACGGCGTTGTTAAGTAAACGAGAAGATAATTGAGTTTCTACCTCTCGCCCGGTTAGTAGTGCATTTTTAAGGGCAATATCTGTAGTTTCCAATAATGCGTGTGTTTGGTTTCTCATTAATTTAGTAAACTCTTTTGAGCGCTGATAATACTCAAAAACCAACGATAAGACGATTAATGCCGCTATAGACAAAAATATTAATATAAAACTTTTTGGCTGTAGCTGAGAAACTATTTCTTTAAGTTTTTTTAACACATTATTTAATTACTATTTTGTAATGAGCCAAGTTTTTTATATGCTAAAGCATACAATTGTATTTGTTTTAACATCGCATTCAAACCGTTTTTGCGTGTCGGCGATAAATGGTTATCTATTCCTATTTTCTTTAGAAAAGCAGGAGGAGAAGATAAAATTTCATCCGGAGTAGCATCATTATAAACCGCCAATAATAAGGCAATTAATCCTTTAACTATCTGGGCATCGCTATCTGCCGAAAATTTAATACGACCTTCGTTAAATTCGGCATAAATCCAAACCTGAGATTGACAGCCGTCAATTTTATATTTGTCGGTTCTATAAACTTCATCAAAAGGTAATAAATTTCTTCCGTAATTTATAATTAGTTCGTATTTGGATTCCCAGTCG
>CALGLM010000442.1 GCA_937930275.1 uncultured Ignavibacteria bacterium | reverse complement strand
TATACTACAAATTAATCATTTGCTTATGTTTTAAGCTGTGTTTAAAGTGTGCCCCTTGCAAAATAAACAGTATTAACGTAAAGCCGTCTTTTTTAAAAATATTTTTAAGATGTTTAATAACCAAGTATTTTCGTAATAAAAATGTTTTGAATAAACCGTAATGTTTCCTATAAAAATAAAAGAACGAAATATAAAATTCCTTTTTAATAGCCAATGATTTTTCGGTGCTTTTACTTCCGAAATGCTGAACGGTAATATCGGGAATAATTGTTACGTTATAACCGGCTTTTGTTATGCGTAAAGCCAAATCTTCTTCTTCGCAATAAAGAAAAAAAGTAGTATCAAATCCGCCAAGTTTAGCAAATATTTCCGCATTTACAAACATTAAAGCCCCTCCTACTAAATCAACATTAAAAGGAGACGTATAAGTATTAACTTTTGGCGGATAGTTTACGTTATTAAACAGTTTGGATATTGATACGCCAAAATATTTACTGCTAATTGTAGGAAAATGGGAGTAGTTAAATTGTAAATCGCCTTCTTCCGATTTTGTATAAGACGAAACTATACCCGTATTTGTGTTTTTAATGCAGTAATTGTAAAATTCTTTAATGCAGTCTTTTAATAAAACAGAATCGTTATTAATAAACAAATAATAATTACCTTGGGCATGTTGTACACCAAGCATGTTTCCGCCTGCAAATCCCAAGTTAATTTTGCTGTAAACTATCTTAATTTTGGCGTTTTCGGTTAAATTTAAAAGTTTTGTTTTTTCATCCGGTTCTGAATTATTATCTACAACAATAATTTCGTAATCAATTGTGTTATCCGTAAATTTTAATATCGAGTTTACACAGTTTATAGTGTATTGGGTTGAATTGTAATTTATAACAATAATTGAAACTTGTTTTAACAAACTATTAAACCTTATTCTATTATGAGATTTGAAAAATAATTATGCATTTGTTTTAAAATATCTAATAAAATAAAAAATGCAAATTAAAGTGTTACATGTTTATAAAAGCAAAAAGAAAATAACATCAATTACTTTTTTGTAATATTGATTTATTTATTGAAATAAAATTAAACTTTAAGGCGATTAATTTTAATTTTATCTAAATTCATATTTCCCACGCCCATATCGTTTGCCGTTTTAATGTACGGAATATCAGCGGGGTTTAAACCAAAAAGTTTTGCGCCTGCGGCATCAATAGCAACAATATCTGTTGAAATTAACAAAGACTCCATTTTTACAATGTCTTCTTTACCGACACCTCGCGGACCGTGTTGCATCATCACGTTGTATGCGTCAAGAATATTTAAATCCGGCAATCGATAGCTCGAAAAATCGGCAATACATTGGTGAAGGTCGTTTCTATGCCAAAAACCTCTATCCCAAACAATACCCATATGGTTTTTCATAGCCATAGTAAGTTTAGCGCTGCTATGGTTTTTAAGTATGGGTACATTAATAAAAACATCTGAGCTTAAAATAATTTCGTGTACTTTTGCCGAGGTAAGTCTTTTCCCTTTTTTTACGGATACTTTTTGATAGTACCCTTCTGTATTTCCCGGTGCAATTTTACCGCCTGCATCTTTAACGGCGCGTTCAATTCCGCTGTTGCTGTAACAAAGTGACCATTCATCACAAGTATTATCAAAAACCAAAACTTCTTTAGCTCCGGCATTTAAGCAATGTTCAATAATTCGTTTAACAAGCAAAGGATTAGTATTTGCCGCTCTATCGGGTGAAACATCCCACCCAATATTGGGTTTTACGACAACACGTGCTCCTTTTTTAACAAATTTTTGCATTCCGCCTAAACTATTAATAGCCAAATCAAACATTTTATCGGGTAACCCGCCTTTAACGGCAACTAAATCGTACGGTGCCGGCGAAAAAGAACCTATTTTACCCAAAATATTAGAAGCGGAACCTAAAGTTAATGCACCTAACGTTCCGGCAAATCCGGTTTTAATAAAATCTCTGCGTTTCATAATAACTCGTAATGTTTTATAATAAATATAATAAAAATTAAATAAAAATTCATTCGCTTTTATTGCAAAAGTATAAAAATAATGGTATTTTTTAAGTTAGTAAAATATAGGTTTGCTATGGAAACGATAAAACTTGCATTTAACCGTAAAGAGGTTATAACATCTTCAGTATTTAATTTAGCTGCACTTACGGCAGTTTATTTTTTACCTGCTTTTTCGCATCTGTTTGCTTTTCCGCTTTATTATTTAGACCCGATGAGAATATTGGTATTATTGGCATTAGTACACACCAAAAAAGAAAATGCGGTAATTTTAGCCGTTACGCTCCCTTTGTTTTCATTTTTGGTTGCGGGACATCCGGTTTTTGCCAAAAGCGGTTTAATACTTTTAGAGTTGTTATCTAACGTTTTATTATTTTTAGTTTTAGAAAAAAAACTGAAAAACGTTTTTGTAGCCGGTTTTGCTTCTATTATTGCAAGCAAAACTTTGTATTACGTTGCAAAATACTTTTTGGTAAGTATAGGTATTATTGCGGGAAGTGTTTTTAGCACCCCCGTTTATATTCAGTTAATTATGTCGATTTTGTTTGCGGGTTACATATTTATTTTTAACAGTAAAACGAGCAAATAATGAGTCACAAATGTGAAAACTGCGAATTTAGGAAAAAGTCGGAAGCAAATCCGAATACTTTTTGGGCTAAATTTTGGCGTTGGCATACAAAATGGTGCCCCGGTTGGAAAAGTTATCAGGCATATTTAAAATCTTTACAATAATATCTAACTTAATTTTCTGTTTTGCGTCTTAATTGATGTTTTTGATAATTTAATTATAAGTATTAATCAATTTGTTACGCAATATTATTTACATATGCGGCGGAATTTTTCTTTTTTTTGCCGGTATGCTTGCTTACGGAATTTTGTTAAATATTAGGGAGGTTCCCCTAAACAAAGCAATGCAGGAAAAAAACATTGACGAACTTAAAAATGTTAGTATCCTGATTCGAAAAAGTAAGTTTAAGCTCGAGCTATATTCCGATACTGTGTTAGTTAAAAGCTACCGTGCAGTATTCGGAAAAAACTTAAAACCGGAAAAAATGGTAAAAGATGATTATATTACTCCTATAGGAGATTATAAAATTTGTAACAAAGATTCGTTAAGCAAATTTCACAAGTTCTTTAAAATTAGTTATCCTAATGAAGTTGATATAACCGTAGCATTTAGAAAAAAGATTATTGATAAAAATGCTTTTTTAAAATTATTAAATACTTTTAAAAGCGGTGATTGCGAATATATTGATTCCGAAATAACAGAAGAAATAGGAATACACGGAGTAGGGAAATTTAATTTTATTTTCAAAAATTTGCCGTTTGCATTTAATTGGACTAACGGTTCTGTTGCAATAAGCGACGAAGCTATTGACGAACTTGATAAAATTGTAAATATTGGCACAAAGGTAACTATTGTTAATTAATAAAAAGCACATTCTATTCTTTTTATTCTTCGTTTTATCTATTAATGCGATAAAAGCACAGCTAATTGAAAAAGGGAAATATGAGCTTACCGGTGTTCGATTTGTCGGTAATGTTGCAATTCCTACTCAAGTATTACAAACTACGGTAACTGCAAAAGAATCACCCGGATGGTTTTCGCAAACTTTACAAAAATATACTTCTTTTGGAGAAGAAGCTGTATATTTTGACCCCGCATTAATTATTCCCGATCAAGAAGCTTTGCGCGATTTTTATTTTTCTTACGGATATTTTAAAGCAAAAATAAATTCAAAATATGAAATAGATACGATTAACGGTACGGCATCAATTTATTACTTAATTGATGAAGGGAGCCCCGCCATATTAAAATCGTTAAAAATTTCGGGATTAGACGAATTGCCTTACGAGTTTATGGAAAATGTACAAAGTATTGCCGCAATAGATACAACACTTCCTTTTTCCGGTAAACTTATTGACGAAAAGAAGAACACAATTCTTACTTTTTGTAGAGACCACGGTTATATGCTTGTTAATACAACCGGTGCCCCCGAAGTTGTTATAGATACTATTAAAAATCGAGTTGATGTTTCAATAAATTTTACTTTGGGAAACAGATACAAAGTAAGTGATATTAAAGTTGAAAAAGCAGGTGACGGAAAAGATTTAGTGGAAGATGAACTTGTAAAAGAGGTTGCTGCTATTAAAACCGATTCATATTATAGCTTTTTTGATATTCAAAAAGCTCAAGTACGTTTATATAGAACAAACTTATTTAACTCGGCGATAATTACCGGAATTGAGATCGGAAGAGCGTCGTGTAGGGAAAGAGTGTAGA
>CALGLM010000441.1 GCA_937930275.1 uncultured Ignavibacteria bacterium | reverse complement strand
TCCGGAAGGAGCTCGAGATTTTTTAGTGCCGAGCCGTTTGCACAAGGGAAAGTTTTATGCATTACCTCAATCACCGCAACAATATAAACGATTGCTTATGGTTGCGGGTATGGATAGATATTTCCAAATTGTGAAATGTTTTAGAGATGAAGACTTACGTGCAGATAGACAACCGGAATTTACGCAGATAGATGTTGAAATGTCGTTTGTTGATACTGAAGACGTATTTGAAATGGTTGAAGGCTTGATGAAAAAACTTTTTAAAGAAATTAAAAATTATGATATTCAACTTCCTTTAAAAAGATTATCATTTAACGAAGCGATGGAAAAATACGGAAGTGATAAACCAAATTTAAAATTTGGTTTGGAAATGGTTACGTTAAACGATGTATTTGAAAAATCGGAATTTAGAGTATTTAAGGAAGCTGTTGAAAATAAAGGGATTATAACTTCGTTACTTGCTTCGGGCTGCGGAGAATATACTCGTAATCAATTAGACGTTTTGACTGATTTTGTTAAAAAATTAGGAGCAGGCGGCTTAATTTGGATGAGAGTAAAAGAAGACGGTCTTGAAGCTCCTATAGCTAAATTTTTAACAGAAGAAGAAAAGCAAGGTATAATTAATAAATTGAATGCAAAACCGGGTGATTTAGTTTTTATTTTGTCGGGTAATAGACTTAAAACACTAAATATAATGGGTTATTTGCGCTTAGAAATGGCAAAAAGAATGAATATTATTCCGACCGATGATATTCCGGCTTTATTGTGGGTAACCGATTTTCCGCTTTTTGAGTGGGATGAAGAAACTAACCGCTATTACGCAATGCATCATCCTTTTACTTCTCCTGCTTTTGAAGATATTCAATATATGGAAAGTGAACCCGGCAGAGTTAAAGCACGTGCTTACGATTTAGTGTTAAACGGAAATGAAATTGCCGGCGGAAGCATAAGAATACACGATAACAAGCTTCAAAAACTGATGTTCAAGGCTTTAGGAATTTCGGAACAAGAGGCAGAAGAAAAATTCGGTTCGTTATTGGGTGCATTTAAATACGGTGCTCCACCTCATGGCGGTATTGCATTCGGTTTAGATAGATTAGTTATGTTATTTGCCGGTGAACACTCGATACGTGACGTTATGGCTTTCCCAAAAACCTCGAGCGGAACGTCATTAATGGATGATTCGCCTTCACATGTTGATGATGACCAGTTAAAAGAATTGCATATAAAAATAAGATAAGTTAATAAAGGCTGCTGTTAAGCAGCTTTTTTTTTAGCAGATTGTACGTAACAAAAATATTTATTCTTCGGTTTTTAACATTTAACCTTTCCCAAAAACATTTAACCTTTAACTTTTAATATTTGACCTTAAAAAAGGTTGGTTTAATTTTTGCATATTAATTAAGAAAAACAAGAGGTCCGAACTTGGGACAGCAACAACTTTTATTAATACTTTTGGCAATTTTAGTTATAGGAGTAGCAATTTTACTCGGTATAAATATGTTCAGAAGTCATGCGGTTGAAACTAAAAGAGATAATTTAATTACCGATTGTGTTAATTTATCGGGGTTAGCTCAACAATATTATAGTCGTCCTGCTGCAATGGGAGGGGGAGGAAGGAGTTTTTCGGGCTGGATTATACCCACTGAGCTGCAAATTAATGCAAACGGACGGTTTGAAATTACCGATATCAGTCAACCTTTAAGCTATGTTGAAGTTACCGCAATAGGAAACGAAGAAGTTACTGCCGGTGATTCCGTTTCGGTAAAAATTAAAATTTTACCGCGTGATTTTCAGATTACAATTTTACATTAAATGTTATTTTTACAGGTAAATGTTACATCCGTTCTTTTATAAATTGAAAATTTAACGAAATAACCGAAGTTTTAAGCTGAAATAAAGTTGGCACAATTATTTCTTAATTAATAGCAGAATTAAACAAAACAAAAAAAACATTAATAACAACATAACAGGAGTACAAAATGGGACAACAACAATTGTTACTTATCGTATTAGGCGTAATTATAGTAGGTATAGCAGTAGTAGTAGGTATTAACGTATTTACTGCAAGCAGCAGCAACGCCAACAGAGATGCAGTAGTTTCTGACTTAACAAACTTAGCTTCAAATGCACAACAGTTTTACAGAAAACCGACAGCATTAGGCGGTGGCGGAAATACTTTTACAGGTTGGACAATTCCTACAAACTTAACATCAACTCCTAACGGTTCATATACCGCAACTGTTGCAGCTCAATCGGTTACTTTGGTAGGTCTTGGTAACGAAATAGGAAATGACGGTACGGATTCGGTTCAGGTTACAATGACTGTTACACCTACCAACGTTACTACAGCAATAGATAATTAAGATTATTACTTAGATTTTTTGTATATTTAAGCCGGTAATATTTTACCGGCTTTTTTCTATTTATAAAAAGAGATAAAAGATGATTGAACTAAGATTTAACGCATTAAAACCAAACGGTCAAGTTATAAGCGGGACAATTAATGCCGCTTCAGGTGCCGAAGGAAAAGCCAAAATAAATGCTTTGGTGCAAAAACATGGGTTAACGTTAAAATCCGTTGAAAAAAAATCTACATTTATCTTTAAAATAAAAAAAGGGAACGAAAAACCTACTACCGGCGAGCAAAGAGCATTTAATAAAGAAGAAGTAGAAAAAGCCTTACAAAAACTGGGATATACGGTTATTTCGGTTAATAAAAAGCTGTTGGATTTTAACATGAAACCGCCCATGCAGGATATTGTTTCGTTTGTTAAAATTAGTGCGGAATTACTTGAACAAAAACTTCCTTATGGCGAAATATTAACGCTTTTAATTAATGACATTCAAAATAAGACATTAAAAGAAACTTTAAAGCAAATTAATAACGACCTTAAAAAAGGGGGGGATAGCGAAGAGATATTTTTAAGATATCAAGGAGTATTCGGTAAATTTACCGCATATATGCTTGGTTTGGCTGCAAAAAGCGGTAATATGGCTGAAATATATAAAGCTACTGCAAAATTTTTGGAAAGACAGCAGCAATTTAAAAAGGACTTAAAAAGTGCACTAATTACTCCAATGGTAACGTTATTTGTGCTTTTTATAGCAGTTTTATTTTATGTCGGATACATATTTCCGGAGACGGCAAAATTATTCCAAAAATTTAAAATTGAATTACCTCCATTAACGGCAGCAACTTTATCGTTTAGCGATTTTTTGTTAAATAATACAATTTTAGTAGCTATAATATTTTTTGTTCCGCCTATAATATTTTGGAGGTGGAGTAAAACAAAAAAGGGGTCGTTTTTTATTGATAGAATGATGCTAAGAATACCCATAATTGGGTCATTAATTCATAAAACATTAATAGAGGTATTTTGTAGGGTGTTTTATACGTTATACAGCGGGTCTGCCGAAAGTATAGACCCTATACGAATAGCTGCCGAAGCATCGGGGAACAGTTATTTTGAAAGCAAGATTAAAGGAGTTGCAATTCCGATGATGATTAAAAGAGGAACCGGAATTACCGATGCATTTGAAGCAGCGGGTGTTTTTACCGATACCGCAATTTCACGTTTTCATAGCGGCGAGGAGACGGGTACCATTAAAAACACGGCAAAACAGCTTGCAAACTATTATGAAAGCGAAACGGTTTTTAGACTAAAAAATGTAATTGAATTAATTCAAGTTACTATTGCAATGGTAATTATGATTGTAATGATTGGCTTGACTCTTGTTTCTGCAGAAACGGCTACAATTAGTCCTAAGCCGCCAACCATGAAATTTTTAATAAATATTTTTATCCGGTGATTTTATGTTAGATAACCAGTTAGAACTTACGGACAAAATAGGCTATTTACTTCTAAAAAAAGGAATAATAGACGTAAAGGTTTTAGAAAAAGCGTTACATATAAAACAATCGGAAGATAATAAGATTAAAAGAAACCTTGCTCAAATTTTGGTGCAGGATTTAGGTTTTGACCATGATGCCATATTTAGGGAAGTTGCCATATTATATGCATTTAGGGAATTAAACATTCAGGTTGACCAAATAAGTGACAAACAAAAAGAAGAGATAAAACAATTAATAACTTCGCAAGGTGAAGAAGTTAAACAAGTTTTATTAAAGCATAAAGTAATACCATATAAATATGATGATAGAATTAAAGACAAACTGATACTTGCCGCAACTGATCCGACAGATAAATCGCTTTCAAAAATTGCTTATTCGCTAAATGCAAAAAAATATGAAATTATTTATATGCGCATGCGCGATTACGAAAAGCTTATAGCGCTTTTATTTCCTCCGGAAAATGAATTTTTAAAGATGATAGAAGAATCTGCCGAAGAGATTTCTGTTGAAGTAGATGAATCTTCAGTAAACGAAGAAGAATTAGATGCAGAAATTAATAAAAGTGCTTTAATAAATTTAATAGAAGGAGCATTGGTAGAAGGAGTTAGAAGGGGAGTAAGTGATATCCATTTGGTGCCTAAATCAAGTACCCGTACCGAAATTCATTTTAGAATTGACGGTAAATTGCAGCTTTGGCATGCACAAGAAAGCACCCTTCCGGAAGCTGTTATGGCGGTTGTAAAAGATAGATCGAAAGGAATGGATAGATTTGAAAGAGAAAAAGCACAAGACGGGTTTATACAACGAGAAATAGACGGACATATTATTCGTTTTCGTGTATCCGTACTTCCTATGGTGGGCACCGAATTAAAAAACAAATTTGAAAGCATAGTTATCCGTATTTTGGATGATAGAAAAGTAATAAAAGACTTAAGTAAATTAGGTTTAGTAGGTTATGCTCAAAACGCTTTTGTGAGAGCTATAAATCAGCCGCAAGGAATGGTAATATTAACTGGTCCAACCGGAAGCGGTAAAAGTACTACACTTGTAGCCGCACTATATCAAGTAATTAATCCTACAAAAAACGTGCTTACGGTAGAAGATCCCGTTGAGTATGTAATTGAAGGTGCAAGGCAGTTAAAAATTGGTTATAAAATGAATTTTGAGCAAGCAATACGTGCAATTTTACGACATGACCCGGATATTGTACTTGTGGGAGAAATGCGTGATAAAGAAACTGCCGAAACAGCTATTAAGCTTGCAAATACGGGGCACTTAACGTTTTCTACTTTGCATACTAACGATGCACCGAGTGCGGTTGCACGTTTATATAAAATGGGAGTAGAACCGTTTTTAATTGCTTATGCTATTAACATAATAGTTGCACAGCGTTTAATTCGTAAATTGTGCGACTGCAAAAAAAGGATGACCCATTTTGACGAAGGTTTTATGCGTAATGCCGGACTGGATATTGAAGAATGGAGCAAATACGAAGTTTACGAACCGGGTGGATGTCCGAAATGTAATAATACGGGGTATAAAGGCAGGTTGGCAATTCATGAAGCTTTATATTTTACAAAAAAAATTAGAGAATTGATTGTAAAAAGCGGTGAAGATGTTGATGAAGAATCTATTAGATTGCAGGCAAAAGCAGACGGTACTTTAAACTTAAGAGAGGCAGGATTAGAAAAAGTTAAAATAGGATTAACAAGTTTTGCGGAAGTATTTGCCGCAACTATGGACGAATAATTTTGAATTTTTTATATATTATATTTATATTCTTTTTTGAAAAATTGAGTTAAACTAATGTTTGAAGACGCAAAAAATATTTTGGCTAACTTTGCCGCACAAATTCCTCCTTCTATTTTAGGACCGGAGAGGATAAATTTTGTGATAACCAATATTTCAAAACTTCCTTCTAATATGCATCTGGTTTTAATTCAGTATTTTAACAGTATCCTTCAACTTATGATTGATAAAGAAGCAAGCGATGTTGAAATTGGGGGATACGGATGTGAAGGAACTGTTTGGTTTAGAATTTTTGGTAAAAAGGCACGAGTTAAAGAGCTTTTAACATTAACACAAGACGAAACTAATGTTTTAATAGTTTCAATTCTTAACCAAAATCAAGCATTTTATTTGCGAAATAATAGAAATTTGGATTTTAGTTATACTTTTAGATATGAAAAAATAAATCGAGACGTACGATTTCGTGCAGATGCATATTTCGATTTAGATTCGGTAGCATTAAATATGCGTGCTATTTCTGCTAATGTAAGACCGGTTGAAACATTGGATTTTCATCCTTTGGCATTACAAGCAATGAGTCATAATTACATAAAATTTGGTTTATCATTAATTACAGGTATAACTGGCTCAGGAAAATCTTCTACGTTGGATGCCATTATAGATTACCATAATAAATTTGATCCGGCTCATATTGTAATTATTGCTGCTCCTATTGAGTATGTTCATAAATCGGGAACGGCATTAGTTAGGCATAGAGAAGTAGGACGAGACGTATTATCATTCAAAGAAGGTGTTATTCAAGCTTTACGACAAGACCCTGATATTATTGTAATCGGAGAGATGAGAGACCCCGATACTATTCTTGCGGCGTTGGAAGTAACGGATACGGGACATAAAGTTTTTTCTACATTACATACCTCAAGTGCAGTGGAATCAATTGATAGAATTATTGCCGAAGTTAATCCTGTTGAACAAGAACGTGTTCGCAATCGTTTGGCTGATGTGTTGATTTCGGTAGTTAGTCAAAAACTTGTACCGAGTTTGGACGGTAAAAGAGTACTTGCAAAAGAAGTTTTAATTGTTACTCCTTCGGTTAGGGCTGCAATAAAAAATAACAATACAAGCGAAATTTATATGATGATAAATCAAGGGGCACCTCAAGGAATGGTTACAATGGAACAAGATTTGTTAAGATTATATAGGGCGAAAAAAATATCGTTGGAAAACGCAATGGCGTACTCCAATAATAAAACAAGAATGTCGCAAATAATTAAGGCAGTATAATAGATGAAAGCCGTAATTTGTATATTTACCGAAGGAAACGAGACAAAAGCAGCTGCTTTAACCTACGAAAACGGAAAGATAAAAATATTAAAGGTTGCTTCGTCCGATAATCCTATTTATGCCCAAAATCCTGAAGTAAAAAACGAAAACGAAGACAAAGTAAAAATAGTTGATGAAATTTCAATAGGCGATTCAGACGATATTTCGCTTGAAGGTATAGATAGCGATATAAATACTACCGAAGAAAGTACCGAAAATGTAAACAATGTAGAAGTAATTGCTGCATCGTTAAAAGAGTTTAAGCTAAAAAACTTTGAATTTGTTGCAGTTGCAACAGATCCCGCAATGGGTTATTATGTTTATGATAAGCCAATTATACCTAAAGATAAAAATAATAACGCTGCAATAATAGACGAACTATTAAATGTTAAAGGGGCAACATTAAGCGGTGATTTAATTGATTATGTTACTTTTCAAGATAAACATAATTATATTGCCTATTTGGAAACCGAAGTGCCTTCGGTTGCATTTATTAACAAACTTGCCGTTCGTAATAAAAAAAGGTACTATAAAATTTCCGCCATAAAAAGCGGTGAAATAGCCTTAATTAATTTAGTATTAAAAACTTCAAAATTTTTTCCGGAAGATTATTCACTGGTAATTTATACAGGTAAAGAATACAGCAGGCTATTATTTTTAGAAGGACAAAATTTAATTCATATTGGTGCGACTTTAGACATAGGAACAAAAAATTTACACACATATGATGTATATTTTTCTAAAATATTATTGGAAATGGAAAACGGAAATATTCCCCGCTTGGATAATGTGGTTTTGTGCGGTGACGATAGTTCCGAAAACTTGTTGCTTTCGTTTTACGGTACTTTTCCCGAAGCAAATGTAGTAAACTTAAACTTAGAATTGTTTGATTCGTCATTATTAAATAATGATGCAATTGAAAATTTAAGTTCGTTTTCTATATTATTGGCATCCGGTTATGAATATTTTGAAGAAACAGAAAAAAGGTTAAAGGGAATTTCTATTCTTCCTAAAAAAATAAAGGAGAACCAAAAATTCTTTCAATTTAGCTGGCATAGTTACGCAATGCTTCCTTTACTATTTGCCGCAACTTTTTATTTTACCGTAAAAATATTAACAAATTATAGAACTATTGCAGATTTGAATATAGAAATATCACAGCTTGAACAAATGGAAAAAGAGAATGAAAATATTCTTAATCAGATAGTACCGATTGAAAAACGAATTGCAGAGTTTGATAAAACAACAACTTTATTAGATAGTGCTATGGCGGGAACTGAGATTTGGAATAACGAGCTTAATAAAATATCACAGTTTGTTGAAAGAAGACGTAATTTTTGGTTTACAAAGTTAGACGGTAAATCGGTAAACAATATAGTAATAAACGGAATAACCCTATCTCGGTTATCGGTTACAAAATTTGTAGAGCAAAACAATTCCGCAGTTTTGCAAAATATGATTCACGAGCCGATACGAGATAAAGCCGCTTACACATTTTTAATTAACTACAGTATTACACAAGATACACTAAGACGCAAATGAACAGAAAAATTGTAAATACGTTAATGTTGTTTTTAATATTTGTCGTAATTTCGGCGGTTGGTTCCTATTTTTCGTTTTTTAGACAGAAGGGAATTATAAAGCAAAAGCAAGAAACCATTACTCGCATGAAAGCAAGAATGGGAGACAAAGAAACTCTTTTACAAACTTTGGTTCAACTAAAAGAAAGAGCAGCAATATTAGATTCTATTTTGGCATTACGTAAATTTAATATTCCCTTTGGGCTGCAACAAACAAAATTTTATGATTTTGTTAATAAAATATCCGAAAATTTTTCGGAAGAATCGTTTGTTAATATTACTTTTGAAAATTCCAATAAAGAAGGGGAATTTCAGTATTATTTATATACTTTAACCGGTACGGCTACATACAACGATTTATATAAATTAATATATGCTATTGAAGAAAGTAAAGAATTAAAGAAAATAAAAAGTGTTTCGTTAACAAACTTTGTAAAAGTGGATAATACCGGTACTGCAAGTTATTTAATTAATTTTTCTATACAAGCCGCAGTATATTTTGCTTATAACGATTTTTTTGCAACAACCCTTTCGGCAGAAAACAACTTATATCCTAATCCGATTTATGATGTATTTTATCCGGGAATAAGAAACGAGATTCCGCCAAATTTAAACGGACTTCTTGATGTACAAAGTGCTCAACTTTTAGCAATAATTCCGGACGGAGCTTTTTTGGTTGACGGAAAAGGAAAAACATTTTTGTTGTGGGAAGGAGACGAGGTTTATTTGGGTTATGTAACAAAAATAGATTTTGATAATAACGAAGTCCACTTTATTTTAAATAAAGGGGGAATTATTGAAAGGGTAAAGCTATCCCTTGCAACAGAAACAGATAAAAAGAAGAGTGAGAAAAAATGAAAAAGATAATATTAATTTTGGCATTTTTTACGTTTAATTATATAGTAACGGCTCAAACAGACTTGCAAAAGACTTTAAGCGGAGCTTATAACCCCGAAGAGCTTGTTACATTATCGGAAAATCTTCCTTTTAATACTGCTGTTGAAATTTTAAGTAAGATTAGCGAAAAACTTACCGGAAGAAAAATAGTACTTACTTTGGAATATACAAAACCAATAGGAATTGCCTTAACAAAAATGCCATACAAAAAAGCATTGTTAACAATTGTGCAATACCACGGACTTTTTTATGAAGAAACACCCGAAGCAATTTTTGTAAAAAAAGATGAACAAAAGGTTGAAAAACCCGCTACAATTAATTATGCACCGGTTGATAGCAGAGATGTAAAAATATCGGCAGTGTTTTTTGAAGCGAATGTATCCGAAATGCGTGAGCGAGGAATAAATTGGCAGACATTACTTAGCAAGCAGGGATTTAGCGTAGGCACCGGTTTAACGTCTTTTGCCACAAGCACGCAAACCACAACTTCAGATTTTAACGTTAATGCAGAAGGTGACTTTAATGCCGGTAGTTTTACAGGTACTGCATCTTCGGTATTTAAATTTTTTGAATCTGAAAATTTGGGCGAAATTATTGCATCTCCTTCAATTACGGTGCGCGACCAACAAAAAGGAAGAATACAAATTGGTAGTGATATATCTGTAAAACAAAAAGATTTTGCGGGAAATGTTGTTGAACAGTTTTTTTCAACCGGTACAATTATAGAAGTTTCGCCGTTTATTTATAACGAAGACGGAATAGATTATATTTTACTGCAGCTTGATGTGGAAAGAAGCAGCGCTCTTGCCGATGTTGAACGTCCGGAAATTAGAAAAACAAAAGCTACAACACAAGTATTAATGTTAGACGGTGAAGAAACTGCAATCGGCGGGCTTTTTATTAACGAAGAAACTAATATAAGAAAAGGGATTCCGTTTTTAAAAGACTTACCTTGGTGGGTTTTGGGATTACGTTATTTAACAGGTTATGATAGTAAAGAAGTGGTTAAAAAAGAAGTAATTATTTTGGTGAAAATAGAAATAAATCAATCTTTGCGAGACCGAGTTGTTAATAAAAACGAAGTGTTAAAAGAGCAACTTTTAAAGAATAAAAAAAGATTGGAAGAACTTAAACTTAATATACCCAAAAAGACGGGGGATGAGGAATGATGGAGTCTATTTTAATTATTGATGATGATTTATCGCTATGCAAAGCGCTAAGCGAAGAATTAAACGAAATAGGGTTTAATTCTACATTTGTAACCGATGCGGATTCGGCTTTTACAATTCTAAATAAAAATAAAAATGTTGACCTTATTTTATTAGATTTAAAAATGCCCGGAAAAGACGGTTTTTATGTCCTTAACGAGTTAAAAAAGAACAGACTTAATATAAAAGTAATTGTATTAACAGCATATGCCGATGTTAAAAGCGCTATTGAAAGTGCCCGACTCGGTGCTTCCGATTTTATAAGCAAACCATACGATTTGGACGAATTAATAATAACTATTAGGAAAGTAATACAAAGTTGACATAATGAAATTTAATTTACGATTAATCCTGATTACTTTTTCGGTAACTATTTTAGTTTCGGTTGCCTCAATTGTTATTATTTACATTTTAACAAATAAAATTTTATTTAATCAACACTCAAGTGCTTTAATTAATACTACTCACCATTTTGCCTTAACATTAGAAACAAATCTAAAAAAAATTGATAATGACTTTGATAATATTAAAGTAAAAGATTTTAAACTTCATGATGATAGTTCAAGCATTGATTTCATTTTTACCTTAAAGGATGATTCGTTAATTAATACCGAAAGTTTCGTTTCTAAAAAAAAAGTTAACTTAAACTTTCAAAATAATTCAATTAATAGTTTTGTGTATAACAACCCAAATATTATTTTGAAATTTAAGGAAAAGTGGGGAGTATTATATTATTACGGGGCTTTAATTGATACAAGTTATTTAAATTCGATTTCGCAGGTTATACGAGCCGATGTTGCTTTAATTATTTCAAAAGATAATGTAATATCTTCCAATATAAATGCAACAAACAATATTAATTATATATTAGCAAAAGCGGTTGATAAATTAATTAATAAAAACAACTACGAAACATATTTCGAAATCATGTCAGATTACGATTTAATGGCTTCTTTATATGTTCCTAAAGAGTACTCGACCCCTTACGATAAAGCAAAATTTGTTGTGTTTTCCGTGTTTAAAGAAACTGCGGAATACAGAAGTATTATGCAATTAATTATTGTTATTTTAATATCTGTTACCATTCCGCTATCGTTAATATTCGTATTAATATTTACATCAAAATTTAGAAGGCAACTTGCAGAAATAAATAGAGTAGTCGGATTAACAAAAAGTGATAACCTAAACGAACGTGTAAATATAATATCTAAAGACGAAATAGGTAAGTTGGGTGAAGTATTTAACGGAATGTTAAACGAAATTAAAAGACGAGAAGAAACCGAACACGAGTATATTCGATTTGTTACTTTAATTAACGAAAATGCATCGCTATTTGAAATTAGCGAAGCAGTTTTAAAACAAATAGTTTCGTCAGCTAATTTTGATATCGGAGTGTTTTATGTTTATGACGGAGATAAATTTAGACAGACAGCCTATACAGGACTTAATAACGAAGCTCCGTCAAACGAAATAATTGAAAACATTTATTTTAAAGTATTAGAAACTAAAGAACCGGTTGAATTTATTTTTACAGAAAATCAGCCGATATTAAAAACTTCGTTATCTACAATAAAATTAGAATACATTATTATATATCCAATTTTGTTTAATAGGGAAATCATCGGCATTTTAGAATTAACTGCAATGGTTAAACCAAAAATAAATGTAATTGCTTATTTAAATGGAATTATTGAACAATTAAGCATTGGTTTAAGTAATGCAATTGCTTACGAACGCCAAAAAGATTTAGTTAAAGAGTTACAATTATTAAACGAACAATATCATATACAAAACACAAAAATTAAAGAACAAAACGAACAGTTAATATTTTTACATAACGAGCTAAAAGAAAATAGTGTTGAGTTAGAAAAACAAAAACAAAAGGCTTTGGAATCCGCAAAACTTAAATCTCAGTTTTTAGCAACTATGTCGCACGAATTGAGAACTCCGTTAAATTCAATACTCGGATTATCCGAATTAATTATTAAAAGCAATAATTTAAATGCCCATAACGACGAAAGGTTAAAGATTGTTATAAATAACGGCAAAAAACTGCTTAATATTATAAATAACATTCTAACTTTTTCTAAAATGGAAGCAGATAATTACGAACTGGTTAAAGATGAGTTTTTATTATCCGAATTTTTGCGTGATTTATATATATCGTTTGCACACTTTGCCGAAGAAAAAAATTTAACGTTGGTAATTAAAAACGGGCTGCCGGGTAATCAGTTAATAATAACCGATAAAATTAAGCTTGAGCAAATTTTGTCTAACTTGTTAAGTAATGCTATTAAATTTACTGAAAAAGGGGAAGTAAGTTTATCGGTAGAAAAACAAGAAGAAAAAGGTTTACGATTTTTGGTTAGAGATACCGGAATTGGGATTGAAGAGGAAAATTTAGAATTAATTTTTAAAGAATTTAGACAAACAAGCGAAGGTTCAAATAGAAAGTACTCGGGTACGGGACTTGGATTAACTATTGCAAGCAGAATGATTGAGCTTTTGGGAGGCGAAATTACCGTTAAAAGTAAGGTTAATATAGGGACAGTATTTTCCGTATTTATTCCAAACTCGTTGGGGTATGAATCGGAAGAGGGGAAAGTTATTGCAATAAACGAACCTCCGATTATAAATTTGCCTACAACACGCTACTATAAAAATAAAATTATTACTGTTTTATCAGATAATCCCGAAAATACTGATTTTTTAGGAGCATACCTCGAGCAGAATAAATTTAATACTGAAATAGTTACGGAAATTAATTCTGTTAGCAGTTTTGACAAGACGGAAGCCATATTAATTGATTATTTGTCTTTTCAAAATCCGTTTATTGTTATTGATGAAATAGTAAATAAGATAAATAATAATATTCCCGTAATTTTATATTATTACCCTATTGGAGAAAAATCCGGAATAATATTTAATGCCAATCTTTTTATAAAATCCCCTTTAACGTTTGATAATTTTGAATTGGCAATAAAAAATATTGCAACATATTATAATTTAGAAATTAAAAATATTATTGCAGTGGGGAAATCCTCTTTTTCGGGAATATCATCCGACTACAATTTAAAAAATATTAAATTTAGTTCGTTGGTTTCGGAAACTATTGTTAAAGAGAAACCGGACTGTTTGTTTGTTGATTTTTTACCCGAGAATATTGAAGAAATTGAGTATGTTTGCGAACTTTTAACCGATAGAAGGTTGTTGGATATTCCGGTTGTTTTAATAATTCCGGACGGAAATTTTATTGATAAAGAGATTTTACACAAAATAAATTTAAAAATATTTGGGTATATCGAAAAAAAATATATACCAAAAAACGATACTTTGCGTATATTACGCAAGAAGTTAAAAATAGGTTTGCCGGAAAATTTAATTATAGATACTTCGGGGGATTTTAACGAAAATGATACTCTTTCAATTTCGGAAAACCCAAATAAAAAAGAAGTAGTGTTAATAGTAGATGATGATAGAGACACTCTTTTTACTGTAGGTCAAATTATAGAAAGTTTAGGGTATGATACATTATTTGCCAAAGACGGTTTAGAATGTTTGCTAATTATAGAAAATAAAAATCCCGATTTGGTGTTGCTTGATATTATGATGCCGAACATGGACGGCTTTGAAACACTAAAACGCATAAAGCAGAATATTAGATTTAGCAAAATCCCTATTATTGCTCTTACGGCACATGCCATGATGGAAGAAAGGGATATAATTATTAAAAACGGGTTTGCAGATTTAATAACAAAACCAATTGATATAACATATTTATCAACAAAAGTAAGGCAGATTTTAGAAGGGAGTTTTTAATGAGTAAAATATTGGTAGTTGACGATCAGCCCGATAATGTTTTTATCTTGCAAGACAGATTAGAAAACGAGGGATACGAAGTAATAACTGCATATGACGGTCCTTCAGGAATTGAAAAGACATTAACCGAAAGTCCCGATTTGGTTTTACTTGATGTAATGATGCCGGGTATGAGCGGTTTTGAAGCATGTAAAAAAATTACCGAAAACGAAGAGTCGAAAGATATTCCGGTTATTTTGGTAACTGCCTTAACAAGCGTTGAAGATATTAAAGAAGGATTAAATGCAGGTGCTTTTGATTATATTAAAAAGCCGTTTAATAAAACAGAACTTATTGCTCGTATAAAATCCGCTTTACGTTTTAGAGAGACTAATTTAATTTACCTTGAAATAGAAAAAATTAAAACTTATGCGGCAACAATTGTTACTGCAAATCACGAAATAAAACAACCTTTAACTTTAATTAATTTATCGGTTTCGGCAATTAAACGAGAACTTACAAAAGATGATTTAAACCGCGAGGCAATATTAAAACGGGTGGATATTATTGATAATGCCGCAAAAAGCATTATTACGATTTTAGAAAAACTTAGCTCAATTAAAAAACCGAAATTTACCGATTATGTTAATAATACAAAAATGATTGATATAAGCGGCGAAAATATAAATGAGGAATTAAAGTAAGCTTTTTACCTTGTTTAATAAATATTCAAAATCGTAGGGTTTTATAACTATATCCGCAATATTTAGCTTGCGTAAAACATCGTTTCGGTTTTCAAGCATAGTTCCGCTGCATAATATCACCGAAGAAGTATTCCCCATTTCCCTTAATTGCTTAATTGCGTCAAGTCCCTTAATACCCGGCATGTTTTGGTCAACTATTAATAACGTATATGAATTATTATTTTTAACCTTTTCAATTAATTCCTCGCCGCTCTTAACGGTTTCAGTGTTGTAATTGTAAGACGAAAATAATTCAGTTAACAAGTCAAGCATAAATTCGTCATCATCCGCAAGTATTATGTGGTTACTTTTTATTGGCTGAGTAATGTTTTTAACGACAGCGGGTAAAGTTATTGTAAAAGACGTGCCGAAATTTACCTTGCTGCTTACTTCAATTTTACCCTTATATTTTTCTATAATATTTTTAACAATGCTTAATCCAATACCGCTTTCGGTTTTTTTTATTTTCGTGCTAAATCCCATATCAAATATTTTTGCAAGATTTTCTTCTTTAATTCCCGTACCGGTATCGCTGATGGTAATTTTAATATTAGCGTCATCATTAGCGGCGGCAACAATAATGCTGCCTATTCCTGTAATAGATTCTTTTGCGTTTAGGCAAATATTAAATAATGCTCTAAAAATTTCTTCTTCATTTGCCACAATATTATTTAACGGTTCAACAAAATTTGTAGTAATAGTGATTTTGTTTAACGAGGAATTATTTAATTCGTTTATTATTGATCTTAGAATTAAAATAACATTTATTTCGTCAACTAAATTAATATCTTCTTCGTCATTAGCGCTTAGTTTTTTTAAAAGATAAGCACCGCGTTGTAAATTTTCGGATATTCCTTCAGTCAATCGTTTTTCATAATTATCAGATAATTTTTTATAAAGCAGTGTTGCTGCATTATTAATGTTGTTAAAAACATTGTTTAAGTCATGGGTAATTTCCTTAGTCCTTTTTTTATCTTGTGTGCTTAATAAAATAAAGTAAAAATCATTAGGTAAAGGAAAATATGTAAACAACTTATCGTTTATAGAAATATCGGTTACTGAAAAATATTTCTCGTTTAGTTTTGATTCCAAAAGAGTTTTAGTTTCTGAATTAACAACGTCATTAAAACTTTCCGAAAAAAAAGTTAATCCCTCCCCCAAGTTGCCAAAGCAATATGCGGAATTATTACTAACGGGATTCATATTTTTGCAAGTCGTAATTTTTTATTTTTGAATAAAGGGTCTTTTGACTGATACCGAGTGCCCGTGCGCTATTTTCTCTGTTCCACTCGTTTTGTTTTAATATTTTTAATATGTGTAGTTTTTCCATTTCTTCTAAAGCAATAATTTCTTCGTCGCTATCTATTGGTATGTAGCTCTTTTTTGCGTTTTTAGGCAAATTTAAATCTGCCGGTAAAATAACATTCCCTTCGCTAAAGATAATAGCGCGCTCAATAATGTGCTCAAGTTCTCTAACATTTCCCGGATAATTATAACTTAACAATTCTTTTTCTGCTTGAGGCGAAAGAGTTTTTGGTGATCGGTACGGAGCTTTTTTTGTTAAAAAGAAATTAGCAAGTAAAATAATATCGTTTCCGCGTTCACGCAGCGGGGGTATAGTAAGTGTAATAACATTTAGACGGAACAATAGGTCTCTTCTAAAAGTTTTCTTTTCGGCTTCTTCCATTAAATCGCGGTTTGTTGCTCCTATAACTCTTACGTTTGACATTAGGTTAGTAATGCCTCCTATCCTTCTAAATTCTCCGTTTTCAAGAAATCTTAAAAACTTAGGCTGAAGAGTCAAACTTAATTCACCAATTTCATCCAAAAAAAGAGTACCGCCGTTCGCAATTTCTACAAGTCCTTGTTTTGAAGTTTTTGCGTCTGTAAAAGCTCCTTTTTCATATCCGAAAAGTTCGCTTTCAATTAACTGATCAGGTAAAGAGGCACAATTAATAGTTACAAGCGGTTTTTCGTTTCGTCCCGAACATTTATGTATATATTCCGCAAAAAGCTCTTTTCCTGTTCCTGTTTCTCCTTGTAAAAGGATATTGGAATCTGAACGAGCTGCTTTTTCGGCAAGAGAAATTACTTCTTTAATTCCACGGCTTTCGCCTATTATGCTATGTTGAGCCGTTTGATTTATTTTAGAAGTAAGTATGGTATTTTTAACAATCAATTCTTTATGCTTAATTGCCCGTTCAATAGAAACTATTAGTTGTTCAAATTGGTAGGGTTTATTTATAAAATCATAAGCCCCTTTTTTTATGCAATCAATTGCAATACGCATATTGTTGTTTGCGGTAAGTACTATTACTTGCAAATCGGGATGATTTTCTTTTACGTATTCAAGTATATCAAAACCTGAAACGCCGTTCATCTCTAAATCAAGCAAAAGCAAATCGTGACTGGTTTTTTTTATAAAATCGATTGCTTTGTTACTATCATATATAATATCAACAAAATAACCCTCGCTTATTAACTCCTCCTTCAATAGATAACAAAGTGTGTCGTCGTCGTCAACAATTAGGATTCGAGAGTTTTTCATTTATTTTCTATAAATGTTAAATTATTAACTTAATTTACAAAAATAATATTTAAAGTAAAATTTAAAACCAAGAAAATTGATCATTTGAAAACAAATAATAATTTATAAAATTAAGGAATTATAAAAAATTAACAAATTATAAAAAATTAACAATAAGTTAATAAAAGATAGTTGGTTAAAATAGTTAATATATTTAATTTTCATGTCTATTTTAAATTAAATTAGGATAATTGTATGCTTCCATTTTCGCAGGTATGGTTACCGTTTATATACCTTTACGTGGTCGGCGGATTATTTTTTGGGATAGCGATGTTTCTTATCAGGAAAAGTAATAGTGTTAATATGAATTTAAAACGCCATAGGTATTGGTATAAAGTGCTTTATTTTGGCTTTTTTTATTTTGCTATTATGCATCTCGTTTTAATTTTAACCGCACTTTATTTATAAACAAATCGAATTTAATATATGGAAAGTTATCACAGTATAGGCACGGGGTTAGATTGGGTAATAATAATAATCTATTTTATAGCAGTTACAGCTTTTGGGATGTATTTTAGTAAATACAACCGTTCAACAAACGACTTCTTTTTCGGAGGTCGTAGGTTTAGTTGGTGGTTAATTGCTTTTTCTATTGTTGCAACAGGTGTAAGCAGTCACAGCTTTGTAAAATATTCTGCAAAAGGATTTGAAAACGGCATTTCATCTACAATGACTTATATGAATGATTGGTTTTTTGTACCGTTGTTCTTTTTTGGTTGGCTACCTATTGTAATTTATTCTAAAATTAAATCAATTCCCGAATATTTTGAACGTAGGTTTAGTAAAACGGCACGCGGGTTTGCTACTATTTTTATGCTGGCTTATATAATAGGATATATAGGAATAGGCTTTTTAACTTTGGCAAAAGCTTTAATGCCTTTGTTACCTGACCACTTTAATTTATTTGGTATTGAAATTAAAGTTACTTTAATGGGAATTGTTGTTGTTACGGCTATTTTTACCGGACTTTATATAACAGTAGGCGGTCAAACAGCCGTTATTTTTACCGATTTAGTTCAGGGATTTATTTTATTATTTGCAGGTGTTCTGTTATTTGTTTTAGGAATTAGCTACATAGGCGGTTTAGATGCATTTTGGCATCTGCTCCCTCCTTCTTGGCGTCTTCCTTTTGCTGATTTTAATAACCCGCCCAATTTTAATTTTGTTGGGATATTTTGGCAAGACGGGGTTGACGGTTCAATAGCTTTCTTATTTATGAATATGGGCTTAATGATGCGATTTATGGCAACTAAAAGTGTTAATGAAGGACGCAAAGCCGCAACTTTTAACATATTTTTTATGCTTCCCCTTTCGGCACTTGTTGTTGGTAATGCCGGTTGGCTTGCCAAAGCAATTTCCGAAATGAACCCAAACCTAATTAATCCAAATGTTAATCCGGATCAAGTTTTTATTGTGCTATCTAATTTAATTGCTAAACCGGGTATTTTTGGATTTATTATTGCAGCTTTACTTTCCGCATTAATGTCAACGGTTAGTACATTTGTAAATGCAACGGCAGCAATTTATATTTATGATATTCATCATCCTATCAAAGAGTACTTAAGAAAACGAAAAAACAACGAAAAAACAGAAGCAAAAGAAGAATTGGGCGCTGCTCGTTATGCTTCAATTGTTATGACTACTTTAGGTGCATTAACGGTTATTCCGTTTAGTCAATTCCCTACGGTTTATGAAGCACACGGATTTTTTCACTCCACTTTAACCCCACCGTTGGTTGTTGCAATATTTTTTGGAGTTTTATGGAAAAAGTTTACTCCTGCGGCAGTTGTTTCATCGCTTATTGGGGGAGTAGCTTTAATGATTTTAGGTGCAAAGTTTCCCGATGCATTAATTTCTCCTTTGGCTCACGGAACAATAAAAGATCCGGCTCATCCTTTTATATATATCGGTGCATTGTATAATACTTTATCTTGCGTAGTAATAGGTGTAATTGTTACTTTATTACAAAGTAAATTACGCAAGGCAATTGATTATTTAAAGACGCACGGAGATATTAAAAAGCCGATTATTATTATGGATGTTATTGCTGCAATATTGTTTATTGCAATAATTTTTATTCATATGAATCTTTATATTGCGTTATTATTGGATGTTGTTTTATTTTTATCAGTTGCGTTAACTTCAACTTATTATGTAAAGTATGATGAAGAAAAACATACGGACGGTTTAACAATTTGGTCTGTAGCTCGTGCCAAAGAAATGTTTAAAGGAAGTAAACCGAACGAAATAGAAGGTGAAAAAGTTAAAGTAAATTACGAAATATTAGATAACGAAGATGACGTAATGTATTTTTCACAATCCGATATGGAAAAAATGGCTGCAAACGAAGGCGATTTAGTATATCTTTCGGATGCAAGAGCTATTTTAGGAGGTTTAAAATCAGTACACTCGGTTTTTGGCAAACCGCACTTTGAAGATGGTAAAGTGTATATTAGTAAAGAGCATTTGGCAAGTGCTCAATTTGTTGAAGGCAAAATTTTAATTGCAGAAAAAGAAATGTAGTTTAAAGTTAGTATGATGTAAAACTTAAAAATCATAAATAATTAAGTAATAAATTTAAAAAAGGATTTTTTGGATGCTCGCTTCTAAAAAGCTATTTTGTCCAAAAAATCCTTTTTGTTTTCCTCGGTTAAATTATATTCTTTTTAAAATTTTGTTTTATTCTAATTGCTTAAAGTGTTTAATAAAAGTTAGTATTCTTCTTCATCATAATATTCGTCAGGTAAAGTTTCAACTTCTTCTGTATACCCTTTCGGAAAATTAAATGTTGAATTGGAAATTTTTTGCTCTTTTATTTTAGTCGCTTCGTATCTTTCTGTTTGTTCGCCGTTATCATTTGTTATGATTATTAAAAGGGGAATGTATCCGTGTACAAAATAATCATTTATTGTCCCGGTAATCAAATCAAACTGGGTGGACATCTTAGCCGTTTTATCACTAATAACCCAGCTTTCAGTGGTATATTTTGTATCCCCATTATCGAATGTAGTTATAATTTTATTACAATTATATCCCAAAATTTTTTTTGTTTCGGGCAATAACCCATCTTTCAACTCTTTTTCTCTATCATTATAAGTAGAAGTGTATATGTCTTTTAATGTACCACTTAAGTTATCAATCCTTTGTTGAATAAATTTTTTGGATTTATTAAAAAAACTTGTTGCTTTTACGGAATCATAAAGGAAAAAGTCTTTTATGCCTTGTTGACTTGTTTTGAAGTTGTTATAAGAAATTAAGTAATCATATTTCAGATTTCCAAAAGAATTGATAATGTTGTAAGTGATTTTACCTTCAAACCGTTGTTGTTGTGCATTTGTTGATATCACGCATAAAATTACAAATAAACCGATTAGCCGAATA
>CALGLM010000440.1 GCA_937930275.1 uncultured Ignavibacteria bacterium | reverse complement strand
CACTTCTAAGTTTTTATTTACAGTAATCGACGCATAATATCTACACTTAGTCGCTTCAGTAAAATCCGGATTATCGAAAGATATACCGATAAATTTTGTTTCTTGCGTAATTATATCATTTGCTTCTCCCCAAGTGCAAATTTTATCCCAAGCAGCTTTAATCTTATCATAAGAATACCCTTCGTAATTTGCAACATAAGCTATAGTAAATTCCGGCATTTGTTTAACTTCTACGTTCATTGTAAACCTCAAATTATTATTGAAAATTGAATTAATGTCATTCCAAAAATAACTATCGGTTTTTTCTGCTGCTTTACCAATCTTGCTATCAATTTTACTATTCTTGCTTTTTTGTAATTCGTCTCTAAACTGTTTTGGCGATAAATTAAAATGCTGTTTAAATAAACGTGAAAAAATTGCGACAGAAGTAAATCCGCAGTCAAAAGCAATTTGCGTAATTGATATTTCATTATTTGTTAAAAATATATTAGCTGCTTTTTCAAGTCGTAAGCGCAATAAAAAATCAACAGGAGTTTCTTTAATAATTGCGGTAAAAATTCTATGGAAATGATACTGAGAAAAACAAGCAATTTCGGCAAGTTTTTCCAAATTATTTTTTTCGCTTATATTATCATTAATATAATCAATAACTTTATTAATTCTGCTAATATATTCTTTTTGTGAAACTACATTTGCCATAAATTATAAATTTTTGTTAACCGAACCGCAATAAAAAAGCCCGCCAAAGCGGGCAAATTTTATAACTTTACAGCTTTAACTTTTTCAACCGCCTCGTACAAATTACGAACATTTACTTCATTATTTAACGCTTTAATAACTATATTATCAAACAGTTCCCGCTCATCGGTGGTTATCTGAGGATTTCTTTTATAATAGATAATTTTAACACTTCCCCGAGATGAATTTGCCCGTATTTTTTGACCTAAAATAAATTCGTTTAATAATGGAATATTTTCGCTTAATATTATTGTTTTAGGTTTATCCGCCAAAAACAACTTATATGCTTCTACGCCGTTATCTGTTTCAATAACCGTAAAAAATCGTTCAAACTTTAGATGAAGAACTTTCTTAACCTCGGCTTCAAAACCAACAAGCATAATCGACTCAGTTTCCTGAGGTTCATATATCGGCTGGGTAGGTCTTCCCCCTTTTCTTTCTTCTTCCGTCTTTTTAATTCTTTCAAAAATCTCTTTAATTCTTAAAATAGTAGTATCGTAAATTAACGGTTTTAGCATATAATCAAATACACCCAACCTCATAATTTCGGCTACTATATTTTTTTCACTAACGGCAGTAAGCATTATTACCGGTAAAGTTTTTGTTTCGGTATCGGCACGTAATGCCGTAAGTGTTTCTATACCGTTCATTACCGGCATTGTTATATCCAAAAATAAAACTTCCGGTCTAAAATCTTTAATTAATGATAAGGCTTCTAAACCGTTTTTAGCCCATGATACTTCACATTTAAACTTTTTTGTGAGTAATCTGCTAATAAACATGTTTACGTTTTCGTCATCATCAACAACAAGAACTCTAAACATTATCCTCTCTCGGTAACTAAATTAATATTTCGTAAATTTCCAAAATATAAAAATAACAATTAATTACAATAAATGCACTATTTTTTTATAACATTAAACATTTCTAAAACCGGCAATAAAGTCGATTTTTTATCTTGATATTGTTCGGTGTCAAGTAAAATTTCGTTTAATAACTTTACGGTTTTTACAATATGGGGACCTTTATTTAACATAACGCACTCTGCACGTTCGCTTAATGCCGCATCTGTTACTTCAGCTCTGCTTGGTCTTCCTTTTTTTGCGTGAGTTTCTAACACTTGTGTAGCCCATACGACCGGAATATGTACGGCGTCACATAAACTTAATAGTTCTTCTTGGGCACGTGCTAAGTTTTTCCACCCTAATTCAATGGCTAAATCACCACGTGCAATCATAACCCCTATAGGGTGTCTTTTCATCGCCGCCAGTAAAATTTCCGGTAAATTTTTAAAAGCCTTTCGTGTTTCAATTTTAAGAATTATCCCTATATCTTTTCTGTTAAGTTTATCAAGTTCAGCAAATAATTGATTTACATCATCCGCACTATTTACAAAACTAAAGTTTACTACATCCGCATTTTTTACAACAAAGCGTAAATCTTCTTTATCTTTATCGGTTAATCCGCTTACGGAAAGATTACTTTCGGGTAAATTAATCCCTTTATCAGCTTTTAGTTTTTCCCCTGTTTCTTTTGAATAATCTATTTCTATAACTAATTTATCGGAGTACACTTCTTCTATATGTCCTTCAATTTTACCGTCATCAAAAACAATTAGTTCGTCTTTTTTTACATCCGCAAAAATTTCGGGTAAAGTGCATGATACATATGCGGGGTTTATAATTTTACCGTCCTCATTATATTCCGCCGGTCTTCCTTCAATATTATCTTTCAACAATAAAAGTTTATCACCCGGTTTTAATGTAATATATTGCTCAATTGCAGGCAACAAACCAACTTTGCTTTTATAAATTTCAGTATCGCTATCAACCAAAGTTAGCTCAGTACCGGTTTCAATAAAAGCACTGTCACTAATTTTAATAATAAAACCAAGATCATTGTGTTTTGAAACAATAAATTTGCGCTGTTTGCCTCTTGTATCAATAAATTTGATACAATTATTAAGGTGTACCTTCTGCAAAAATTCACTTTCAACCGGTAGAATGATTGGGTGTTCCTCACTAAAAGCCACTATTTTGTCTGTTAATAAAACGGTACAAGGTTCAATTGTATTTCCTTTTATATCTCTAATAGGCGACAAATGAATAACTCTCGGTCCTTCAACCATCTTACCCGTTCTTAATTTTGGACCACCTAAATCCATGCATATTTTACAAGTACGTCCGGTTTTTTTTCTAACCGTTGTCACCTGCTCAATAATTTTATACCAAACATCAATATTATCGTGGGCACAATTTATTCTTGCGGCACTCATACCGGCATTTATTAAATCCGGAATAATGTTTTTATCTTCAGCGGATTCTTTCGGCAATGTAACCATTATCCTTGTTTTAGCGTCTTTTAATTTTTTCCCCAACAAAAGATTAGTGTGTTTTCTTAAAAGTTTTGCCGATTTCTTTTTAGTCAAAATATCTTTGCTCTTTTTTTCTTTTTTCTGTTTATTAAGTTTGCGGAGTAAATTTTTAACAGAATAAATTGAATTTAATACGTTGCTGCCTGCATTAGCTAATCGCGAAATACCAAGTTCGCCAAGTTTTTCCTGTAAATCTCTTATATCTTTTTGACGCAAGGCAAGATAATGCAAAAAATTAACAGCCGATTTTTTATATAGCGGATCTATTTTTTCTATGTTTTCGGCATACTGTTGTTCATATTCCTTTGCTTTAATAATTATTTGGTCTAATAGACCAATCATTTCATCAATTTTTTTCTTTTTTAATTTCATATTAGTATTAAATTTGTTATTTATTAAAATAATATTTTTTTTGATATTCTACAATTTTATTGTAATTACACATTATTTTTTAAAGAGGTAATATGAAACATCTTTTATATTTTTTAGCTTTCATAACTTTTGCGTCAGTTATTTTAGCACGAAGCTATCAAATTAAAAATTTTGTAATGTTAAGAGGATCTTTCTACAGCGGAAAAGAAGTTTGGGCTGTTATTAAGTACGCTAAATGTAAATTAATAGTTGATAGTTTAGAAACCGAAGCTCCGGAAGCATCGGGAGGAATAATGTTTAATACTTTTGATTACGTTGCAACAATGAGCATTAATAATCCCA
>CALGLM010000439.1 GCA_937930275.1 uncultured Ignavibacteria bacterium | reverse complement strand
TTTATACTGATGATCGTCTGTAACGTTTGGGGAAGGAATAAAAATAACCGGTAACCCTAAAAATGCTGCTTCGGCAATTGTTGTTGCACCTGCTCTCGCAATAACTAAATCGGCAGCAGAATAAGCTTCACCCATATTGTTAATAAACGGATATACTTTTACCGTATCACAATTATATTTTGCCAATAAATCGTAATAATTATTTCCGCACTGCCATATTACGTTTATTTTGTTTTCCTTAAATTTATCCAAATTCTTTTCAACAGCCGTATTTATATTACGTGCACCTAAACTACCCCCCAAAATAACTAAAGTAGCATTTTCATTATTCAAACCGAATAACCTTTTTGCATCCGCTTTATTATTTTTTGTTATGTTTATTCTAAGGGGATTACCGTACAAAAATAATTTATCTTTGCATCTAAAGTATTTTTTTGAATCTTCAAAAGAAATATAAATTTTATCAGCTTTTTTTTCGAGCAATCTATTTGTAACACCCGGATAGCTATTTTGTTCTAATAAAACAATTTTAGCACCGGTTAATTTTGCTGCCCACATAATAGGACCACTAACATAAGCACCGCTACCTATTGCAACATGAGGTTTAAATTTTAAACAAATTTGCAATGATTTTACGACTGAAAATATTAACTTAAAGAAAAACGAGAACAATTCCGGACTTAGTTTTCTCGGCATTCCGCTAATACTTAACGGCAAGAATTTATAACCTAAATTAGGAATTACTCTTGATTCTATTTTATTTTTTGTACCTACAAATAGAATTTCCGAATCAGGCATTTCAAACTTTATTTGTTCGGCAACAGCAACAAGCGGAAATAAATGACCGCCGGTTCCGCCGCCTGCAAATATATAATTAAACTTAGCTTCAGTTTGTAATTTCATTTGCAACCTCGGCAGCTATTTCATTTTCTTTTTCTCTGGCATAAGTAAGAGCAATATTAACAATAATACCCACAGCACCGGAAAATGCCAATATAGATGTTCCGCCAAAACTGATAAAAGGTAATGTAATACCGGTAACGGGTAATGCACCCGAAACTACAGCCATATTAACAAAGGCATTTAAACTAATAACCAAAGTTAGACCAAAAGCTAATAACTGCCCAAATCTATCCCTACACTTATATGAAATAATTACCCCCAGCACCATTAAAGACATAAAAACTATCAGAACAAGAACCGTTCCTATAAAACCAAATTGCTCGCCTACAATTGCATAAATAAAATCGCCGTAGGCTTCCGGTAAAAACAAATCGCTTTGTCTATTTTTTGCCAATCCCCTTCCATCCAATCCGCCGCTACCCAAAGCTATATTTGCCTGGTAAGA
>CALGLM010000438.1 GCA_937930275.1 uncultured Ignavibacteria bacterium | reverse complement strand
ACCCAAGAGCATGTACCCGGTAAAGAATTTAAATAAAATTGTACTAAATCTTCCATATCATATTTTGAACCTCTTGCCAAAGTATCGACCTCAATACCTCCGCAAAATGCAAATTTATCGGAATATTTATCTCTAACTTCTAAAAAGTCCATTGATTTTGGCTCAATAGGGTGTAAAGCAGTAACTCCGCAATCAACAATATCATCCATCACATCCCATAATTTCCCGTCTGTATGATATATAAAAGGAATTCCTCTTTCTTTTGCCAAGTCTCCTATTGTCTTTAAACTCGGGAATAAATATTTTCGATAAAAACTCGGGTCAATCATTAAACCGGTAGCGTATGCTATATCGTCACTATACCATAAAGCTCCAACAATATCTAATTTTGCCATTTCCTTAAACATGCTAATTATTAAACTTTCAACCTTTTTATATAGCAAATCTATTAAATCGGGTTGTTCAAAAGTTGCAAATGCAAAAGTTTCAAATCCCATAAGCTCCCAAACTAAAGTAAATATATCACCATATTGACCAATTACCCCCATTCCTTCGGGTAAATATTTTTTAACTTCCTCAAATCGAGAATAATCAATATCTTCTATTTCGGGAAACGGGTAACTATAAAATTCATCAATTGATGTAATAATCCCGCTATCTTCTGTTGCCCAAGCCCTATCAGGTGCATTTTTGTATTCATCGTTACTATCTCTACCTTCAACCGTTTTGCTTTTAAATTTTACCATAGGTTGTATTTTAACAAAATCATACCCCATGTTATACATAAATTCAATATCATCTTTTATGCTTAATATGGGCTTTCCTAAAATTTCCTTTTTAATAATAGGATGCACTCCCAATTCTATTAAAGGAAGTTTATTTTTATTTATATTTAACAAAGTGCTTGTTAAATTATTAAAATCATGTTTATGGTCAAATTTTATCATAATTATCTCTAATTTTTCTTTAGTCTGGCAAGTGCAACCATTAAATTAATATGTATTTTATCTATTGCCGATACAGAGCCGTTATAGTTGTTCGCTATTAACGAAAACACAATAGTTCTACCGTCTTTATCTTTTATATAACCCGAATGTGATCTTACATTATTAATTAACCCCGATTTAATTCTACCGTTAAATGCAAGCTCTGTCCCTACGCCATATTTAGAATAATAACTAATATCATTCGGATCTCCCGTTACCCCCAATGAATTATAAAAAGATGAAAAACAGGGTTGTTTATATGCTAAAGATAATACATCCACCATCATTTTTGTAGTTATACAATCGTTTCTACTTAAACCGCAGCCGTCTGCTAAATCTAAAGCCTCAGTATCAATTCCGTTTTCAGTAAAGTATATTTTAAGTGCGTTTATACCGGATTCTATTGTTCCCTTTTTATTTTTAGTATAACCAATACTTCTTAAAAGCATTTCGGTATATAGGTTGTTACTCCTTTTATTAACAATATAAACGATATCTTTAAGTGGCGGTGAAGAAATTTCAGTAATTAAGTTCTTTTCTTCGTAAGTTTTAATTTTAGTAAGTTTTTCAGGTCTTTTCTTAACTTCAATCCCCTTATCTTTTAGGTATTTTGTTAAAATTTGAGCTGCAAATAATGCCGGATCCGGAATTGAGCCCTTTATAAAGAACTCAGTAACGCCGGCAGGAATTGTACCTCTTAGAATTGCATTAAATTGATAAGGAGCAGAGTAAATATAACCATTATCACCGCTCCCTTCTTCACCTGTTTTCATATAATTGGTAAAAGTTAAATTTGGTATATAAGGTTCTGTTCTTAATACTTTTGCTTCATCGCCGATTTTATTAGCAGGTTTAAAATAAACTTTATACAAATTATCGTTAATAGTTAAAGCGGAACAACCGGCACCGTAGTAATTACCCATATCTCCGTAGCTCCATCCGTCTGAAATAGGATTCCCTTCGTATAAGTTTTCATCTGCAAAAACCGCTCCTTCAATTCTTCTTATCCCTTTTTCTAAAATCGCATTATAAATTAATACAAGCAAATCGTTTAAATTAATGCTTCCTTTTACTAAATCCGAACCTAAAGTCGGATCACCTCCTCCTACTATATAAATATTCCCTTTTAATATACTACCTCTAATTATTTTTCCGTCAAAAAATATTTTAGTTTTATACCTATATTCTTCACCTAAGATACTTAAAGCAGCCGACGAAGTAAATACCTTTAATCCGCTTGCCGGTGCTAATACAAAATTTTGATTTTTTGCATAAATTATCTCGTTATTGTCAATATATTTTGCAAACATACTCCATTGGGCGTTTTTTAATACTTTGGTATTTACAACACTATCTACAATTTCGGATAACGTTTGAGCACATAATGCGGAAGAAATAATAAACAGCAATAAAAAAGTTAACCTTTTCATAAATCACCAACTATTTTAATTTAAGATAATTTACTATTGATCTAATTAATTCGTCTCTTTTTTCTTTTTCCAAAATAGTCTCAAACGGAAAACCTAATGCAACTACACCATAACCGTCTTTAAATCCAATTCCGGCAGAATATTCATTATCCGCATATCTAAATATAGTTTGGCTACCGTTTATCGGCATAATCGCATCGGGTGCTTCAACAGCATATATTTTATCATTTAATTCTGTATTAAATTTAAAAGAAATATTTTGATAATTATTTACCGATTTAACATTACCCGTTTTACTTCCAAAACATGAAGCCATATTATATTTTAATTTATTTTGAACAAATTTAATATCCAAACTATCAGCAAATTCGCTTCTAAAAACGTCACTGCCTATATATGCACCGGAAATAAAAACATTACCTCCTTTATTTAAATAATCCCCAATCTGTTTTTGCATAGATTTAGTAAATAGTTTAAATTGAACACCTTTAGTATCATTTTCATACTTTTTAGGGTAAGGAGTGCTTTTTTCCTCACCGGCAATAATATCAATTAACACATAGTTTTTATAATTATAAACACCTTCTTCAAAGGCTTCATTGCTTCCCGAAACAAAAGAAAATCCGTTTTCAACAAATGACTTACCGTGAACATAAGAATAATCAAAGGTATTACCCGCAATAACATTTGTTTCGTAATTTGCCGTACTTGCACCGTGCCCCGGTTCATCATTGCTAATATATTCGCTTTTTGGGTTAAAATCCGTCTGATATCCGGTAAATCCTAAATCAACTTTATCCGGTACGCCCGCATCTAAGTTACTTACAAAACCGCTAAAATTAATACCGTCAATCCACTTTGGGGCACAAATTCTATCAAATGCATTAACTATTAAAACAGTCTCTTTGCTATCGGTTTTACAAACACTTAAAACTTCCGAAGGGAAACTTTCTCCTCCTTCGTTAACTGCAGTAATTTTAAATTTATATATCTTATTTTTTAATAAA
>CALGLM010000437.1 GCA_937930275.1 uncultured Ignavibacteria bacterium | reverse complement strand
ATTGCATTAAAAAGTTGTTTGGGTATTGATGATACCTCTAAAATTACCGTCTCCGATTCCTTGTTATTTAAAGATAATAACTTAAATTTAAATGAAATGCTTTCAAAAGCAGAAATTAATCAGCCGATTTTACAAATGATTGAACAGAAAAAAATTGCAGCCTCACAAAAATTTAATGTGGAAAGAAGTAATTTTTTACCTCAGGTTGCAGCATTTGGAAAATATGAAATTTATCCGCAATATCTTTCCGCCTTAGAACCGAGGTGGGCTGTAGGCATTCAATTAAAATTTAATATATTTAACGGATTTAAGGACTATACAAAACTTGAATCTGCAATACACTTGGAAAATGAAGTTGATATGATTTATTCGGGTGCAAAAAGGCAAGTAAATTTATGGGTAAATAAAGCTTATAAAGATATGGATAATTATAGAACCAAATATAATAAGCTGCAAGCTTCGTTAAATTTGGCAGATGAAAATTTACGTATGAACGAAAAAAGATTTGAGAGCGGTTTAGGAACTTCATTAGAAGTAATTGACGCAAGGTTATCTTTAGAAAAAGTTGAAATTGATAGATTAGTAGCGTTAAATCAATATTATAAATCTCTTACGGAATTAAATTTAGCAATCGGTAGCCCCACAAACGTTTTAAACATATTGGAAAATTCGGAGAAATAAAAAATGAAAATTAAGAAAGGTTATATAATATTATCTTTACCGGTTTTAATTGTTATTGTAGCTTTGGCATTTATTGCGTTTTCAAAAGCAAATGACGAATATATAGAAATAAGCGGAATTATAGAAACAACCGAAATAGACGTGGCTTCTAAAATACCCGGTAGAATTGACAGTATCTATTTTGATAAAGGAGATATGGTAAAAAAGGGGGATATAATTGCTAAGCTGGAAAGCAAAGAAATGGTAGCTAAAGTAGAACAAACAAAAGGTTTAATGGAAGCTGCAAAAAGCAAGTTGGAAATGGTTAGAAACGGTGCACGGGTTGAAGAAAAAACTCAAGTTGAAAAATTGTACAATCAAGCAAAAGAACAATACGAATATGCCGAAAAAACATATAATAGGTTTAAGGAATTACATAAAGAAGGAGTAATTTCATCACAAGAGTATGACGGTATGTTATTTAAGTATAATAGTGCAAAAGATCAAATGGATGCGGCTAAAGCAAAATATGATATGGTTATGAAAGGGGCTCGTTATGAAGAAATTGATGCAGTCGAAGCATTGTATCACCAAGCTGAAAACGGATACAACGAAGCTATGGCATATTTTAAAGAGCTTGAAATTAAAGCTCCTGTTGACGGTGAAATATCTAATAGAATTAGCGACCCGGGTGAAGTTATTGCTTCCGGTTATCCTTTGTTTACAATTATTCGCCCGGAAGAATCGTATGTGTTGTTGCAAGTTAGAGAAGATATGTTGAATACATTTAAAAAAGGCGCAAGTTTTGATGGTGTTATTCCTGCTTTAAATAACAAACAAACCGAATTTGAAGTAACATATATAGCAATTATGGCAGATTTTGCAACTTGGCGACCGACAAATCAAAAAGGAGACTTTGACTTAAAAACTTTTGAAATTCACCTTAAAAGCAAAGAAAATATTAAAGATTTAAGACCAGGTATGACAGTAAAACTTAACATCCCAAAACAATAGATTGAAGATGAAAACAAATTCGCCGGTATTAAAAATTGCCATAAGGGAGTATCATAGAATAATAGAGCGTAAAACTTTGTTTGTTCTATCGGTAATTTTACCAATATTTATCTTTTTATTTTTTGCATTGTTATATAAAAATGAGATAGTTAACAATGTTCCTATTGGTGTTTTGGATATGGATAATTCCGAAACATCGTTATTGGTTACAAGGTACATAGATGCAACTTCTTATATTAAAATCGCTAATCAGTATTATGATATTGAAGACGTAAAAAAAGATATAAGAAAAGGGAAGATACAAGGTGCGGTTTATTTTCCGCATAATTTTGAAAAAAATTTAAAAGCCGGAAAACCGGTATTTGTAACTATTTATAAAAATACTTCAAATTTGGTAATAGGAAATCTTTTATATAAAGATGCAATGACGGTTGTAAAATCGGTATCCGGGGGTGTTTTGCTTAAAAAACTAAAAACAAAAGGAATGCACCCTGATAAAGCATACAATATTATGCAACCTATTAAAGTGGAAACTAAATCGCTTTACAATTCTAATTATAGTTATTTGAATTATTTGGTACCCGGTTTACTTGCATGTATGTTACAAATGATTATTATGTTAAGCGGAGTATTAATTATCAGTTCGGAGTTTGTTCATAACACATTTGGCGAACTTTTAGAATTATCAAATAAAAATGTTTTTGTAATAATTTTAGGTAAATCGATTCCGCATGTAGCTTTTCATTTTATTACGGCTATTGCAATTATCGGAGTAATATTTCCGTTGTTTAACTTACATATTGCCGGAACAACTTTTAATTTGCTGGTTCTATTTTTAATATTCATTTTGGCTTCTTTCTTTTTGGCGTTTATGATTTCATCATTATTTCACGACCAAATGTTTGCAACCGAGCTGGCATTATTTATTAATACACCGGCATTTTTATTCAGCGGTTTTACTTTTCCTTTAACTTCTATGCCTTTATTACATAATATATTTGCGGCAATAATTCCTTTTACTCATTTTTTATACGGATATTTGATGATTTACCAAATGGGTACGCCGTTAAGTTATGCCTCAGAATTTATAGTCAAATTATCTTTATTTATAATAATTCCGCTAATAGTAATTGTATTTTCATTAAAACATCATATTAAAACGGAATTAAATAAACAAAACGGTTAAAATTATGCAAAAGCTTAAATTCATATATAAAGCAATAAAACGCGAAATTTTGGTAATTACACACGATGTTAATATAATTTTGGTTATTTTAATAGCACCCTTGTTTTATGCTTTTTTCTATTCAACTGTTTATATAAATAAAGTTGAAAATAAATTACCGGTTGCAATACTGGATTATGATAATTCAATAACCTCTCAAAAATTAATAACTGATTTAAATGCACATCAGATGATTAATATAGTTGAAAAACCTCTTGATTACGAAACCGGTAAAAAACTATTAGAAAAAAATGATGTTCAGTGTCTTATTATTATTACTAAAGGATTTGAATCCGATATTAAACAGATGAAAGGAACTAAAGTAAAAGTTTACTTAAATACTACACGGTTTTTAGTTTCAAACGATATAAATAAAGCGGTAACGGAAGTAATATTAGAAAAAGCTATTGAATACAGAAAAGAATTCTTCAAAAACCAAGGTTATAGTATTGAACAATCGGAGCAACTTGTTGACCCAGTACGATTAGATATGCGTCCGTTATATAACACTACCGAAAGTTACGGCGATTTTATATTACCTGGGTTACTTGCACTAATTATTCATCAAACTTTATTAATTGGTTTGGCTGAAAGCGTAGCTAAAGAAAGAGAAGAAAAGACATTAAAAGAATTATTTGTAACTGCCGGCAACAGGCCGCTTATAGCGCTATTGGGTAAAATTGCGTTTTACTTCTTTTTATTTGCTGCTTATTCATTTTTCTTTTACACTGTAAATTTTAAGTTGTTTTCACTAAACTTAAACGGAAATATGACTTTATTGGCATTTATCACTTTCTTATATATTCTTGCCGTTTTGTTCCTTTCAGTTTTTATTGCTTCATTTTTTGAAAGAAAAATTATCTCGTTACAAGTTTTTGCTTTTACTTCAATTCCTTTGTTTTTGATTTCGGGTTATAGCTATCCTATGCAGGCAATTCCTTGGGGTATGCAGTTTATCTCTAATTTATTGCCGAGTACTGCTTATTTGACGGCGCAAGTAAGGTTAACCCAAATGTCTGCATCATTTACCGAAATATTACCGGAAATAATAAAGCTCTCAATTTTTGTAGTTGTTGGCTTTTTAGCCGCAAGTTATAGGTTTTATAGAATTTATAATGACCAAAAGACTAATTAACCGGAGTAAGTACCGTCAAATAAATTTAGCATACTATCGGTATTTTCTTTCTTGAATACATTAAAACTTGATGTTGGAATGATATTTGAATTAATCAAAGTTGCTTTATATTGATCAATTGAACGGGAAGGAGTAGGAATATAAAAAAAGTCTTTAAGATAGTTCCAATCAATATCCCGAATTGTCAGAACGTCTTTTAAGTAGTAACTTACATATATATCCCCCAACTTAGAATCATTAGAGGTCATTTTTAACTTATCTTCAGATATTATAGCGTAATTAGGGTCTAATTCTAAACCAATATAGTTTCTACCAAGTCGTTTAGCAGAAATTGCTGTGGTTCCGGTTCCTGAAAATGGATCTAATACGATATCGCCTTCATCTGTTGTCATTAAAATTAACCTGTCCAATAAGTGGATAGGTAATTGACAAGGATGAGGGTCCCTTTTATTATTATGCTTTATTCTATGAATATCCGTCCAAACATCCGAAACTAAGGGCCCAAAAGGATGCAGCATGTCTTTTTTTCCGCCATAATCTTTAGCAAGATATCCTGTCTTCCTTTCTCTTTTATGAGGACTACGCAGTTCGTAAATTTTAGCCCCTTTTGCAGCTTTTGTATAAAAAAGTATTCCGTAATGAGCAGGTTGTAAAGAATTACCCATGGGCGAGGTTGGCGCGTCCCAAGCAATCCAATGCTTAAAATAAGCAAATTTGTTTAAAAATGTAGCATAATAAGTTAACCATTTAGGTATATTATGTAAAAAGATCGAACCGGTTGGTTTTGTAACTCTAACCATTTCAGAAATCCATAACTCACACCATTGCAAATATTCTTGAAATTCTAAGCTATCATGATAACTTGAATAATTTTTTTTAAGATTGAAAGGAGGATCTGCAAAAGCCATATCAACACTTTCATCGGGTATCCTTTTCAACTCTGCTAAGCAATCACCAACAATTATTTTATTTAATTCCATTTATTTTACTCTAAATTTCGTTTTATTATTCTCAAGTAGTAATTTAAATCTATCAAGCTCTTCTTTATGAAAAGTGAAAACATCTTCATACGCATCAACCATTCTTTTTAAATCAGCCTTTCTAACATACCAACCAATCCCGTCTACAAATCCAATAAATTTAGCCTTTGGGTAGTAAGTTTTCAATAACTCGTTAACTGATATTTCAACTTTAGATTTATCCCCTTGTCCGGAGCCGGTTGTTGTTAAGTACGAGCATTCAATTATAACTATAGGATTAGTTTTATTCGGAATGATAAAATCAAGAGTTCGTTTAGTATTAATAGCTTTTTGAGTTAATTCAGATAGATCACCTTTCTCATATTGGATACCGGATTCCTCGAGAATTTTTATAATTTGAGACTCTGCATTATTCCCGGGTTTTCCTGAATAACTACCTTTTTCTTTATATCGTACAATTGTGTCAATCATTGCTTCAAGTTCAAAATTTAGCTTTGCCGAATCTAATTTTTTTAACTCAAATAACGGAAGTGTTTCACTTAGAAATGGAATAGATGCTCCTTCAAAAAAAATATTAACTATAGCATGACAAAAAAATGGATTCTCTTTTATTAAAGATTCAATTTTCTTATCACCCCACTCACATATTTCTTGCCGGTCATCAATCGAGCACCATTTATCTTTGTAAACTAATTCATTTAATTCTTTGTCATCTGTTATTCTAATAATTGTTATCAATCTTTTTAAGGATTCATTAGAAAAACCTGTTATTGCTAATAAAATTTTTAAACCATTTTGCTTTTTCTGTAATAAATCAATAAAGATGTCTTTTTTAAGTCCGTTTGTTAATATGTCATTTTTTAATACTACAATAGCCTGTTTTAGAGAATAAACATATCCTTCATAATCATTTTCAAATCTTGAATTCAAAAAATAGAAAGTGTTTTTATTTATAACTGTTTCAAATTTTTCTTCACTCGTTTTCAAAGATTAACTCCAAATATTAGGTTTATAAATATACTAAAATTATTAAAAAGTTAAAATAATAGTAAATATAGATTGGTGATATACTTTAGTTAGGGCAAAAGTTTGGTACCTACCCTAAAAAAGTGAAAAAAAAGTAAAAAAAATTAAAAAAGATTTGGATAAAAATAAAAAAAGTGTTAAGTTTGAAGTGCCCTCAAACCCTCCTTTGCCCAGGCGCCTCTAAGGCGCTAAACCAGAGCAAGCCCGATCTAACAAGGTCGGGCTTGTTTTTTTTAAAGACCCAAAAAGCAATTGATTTTAAAAGGTTTACTTCAAATTAACCGTAATTTTAACAATTCTATAAATTTGTTAATTATATTTGTATGAAAAATTATTGAGAATATGGAAAAGCAAATAATAGAAGCACAAGAAAGATATAGTCGTTTATTAAAGCATTTAACCGATTACATATATACAGTAAAAGTAGATAACGGTATTGCAGTTGAAACTTACCATGGACCGGGATGTTTAGCAGTAACCGGTTATATGTCGGAAGATTTTGAGGCGAATCCCGAATTATGGTATGGTATGGTTCATGAAGAAGACAAGGAAAAAGTATTACAGCAGGCAAAAGATGCTCTTTCGGGAAAAGATATGCCCCCATTAGAGCATAGAATTTATCATAGAAACGGGCAATTAAAATGGGTTAAAAATAGTATAGTGCTTTCCAGAAACGAAGAAGGTAAACTACTTTATTATGACGGTTTAATTAACGACATTACAGAACGTAAAATTGCAGAAGAATTAACCGAAATTAAGCAAAATCAACTTATTCAAGCAGATAAAATGGTTTCGATTGGTACTCTTACTACCGGAATTGCCCATGAAATTAATAATCCGAATAATTTTATATTGTTAAATGTTTCCGTTTTAAGCAGAGTATGGAATGATATTCAACCGATTTTGCAAGATTACTATAAAGAAAACGGCGACTTTTTATTGGGAGGAATGGTTTACAGTAATTCCATAGAAAAAATTAAAAACTCAATTGACGGTATATATAAAGGAGCAGTAAGAATTCAGAAAATTACACAAGGATTAACAAATTTTGCTAAAAAAGAAGATGACCAATTTACATATGATTCCGATACGGATTTAAATGAAGTTATTGAAAATGCAATTATGTTAACTTCAAGCTTAATTAAAAAATCGACTTCAAATTTTGTTGTTAATTATAATAAAGATATTCCCAAAATAAAAGGAAACTTACAGCAATTGGAGCAAGTTATTATTAACTTAATTACAAATGCCTGCCATGCGTTAACAAACGGCAACAATAAAATAGAAATAAACGTAAATTACATTGCTGATAAAAAGATTGTTAGAATTGATGTAGTAGATGAAGGAAAAGGAATTGAATACGAAAAATTAAAGCATATATTTGATCCCTTTTATACTACTAAAAGAGAAGAAGGAGGCACTGGTTTAGGACTTTATATTTCGTACAATATAATTAAAAGACACGGCGGCGAGCTAAAAGTAATTAGTGAAATAGGAAAACAGACCGTTTTTTCGGTTATTTTACCGGTATTATAAAAATAGGAGTAATCATGGGGAGCAGAGTATATCCCAAATTTCCGATTTTGATAGTTGATGACGAAGAAAATTTTTTGCTAAGCGCAGAACTTGCACTAAACTCAAACGGAATAAACAACTTAATTACCGAAGTTGACAGTTCCAAAGTTATGGACTTGTTAAAGGGAACTGAGTTTTCTCTTATTATATTAGATATTAATATGCCTAATATTAAGGGAACCGAATTACTTCCGTTAATAGTGGAAAAGTATCCGGATATACCCGTTATAATAATAACCGCAATTAATGACGTGGAAAATGCAGTTTCGTGTATAAAAGCCGGCGCGTTTAACTATATATTAAAACCGGTTGATAGTACAAGACTTGCAACAACTGTAAAAGGCGGTTTAAACTTACGTGAAATTAAAAATGAAAATAGGATTTTAAAAAGATATTTATTAAAGGATGAACTTGAAAATCCGGAAGTATTTAACGAAATTGTAACAAAATCACCGGCTTTGCGAGCAATATTTAAATATTCCGAAGCAATTTCAAAAACACAATTACCTGTTTTAATTACGGGAGAAACCGGAGTTGGAAAAGAATTAATTGCAAAAGCAATTCACACTTTAAGCGGAAGAACCGGAGAACTTGTAAGTATAAATGTTGCGGGGTTAGATGACAACTTATTTTCGGATACTCTTTTCGGGCACAAAAAAGGAGCTTATACAGGAAGCGATACCGAAAGAAAAGGTTTAATTGAACGAGCCGAAGGGGGAACTTTATTTTTGGATGAAATCGGCGATCTTAGCCCGGAATCCCAAGTAAAGTTGTTACGTTTATTGCAGGAAGGAAGTTATTATCCTTTGGGTAGCGATATTGCAAAACAAAGCGATGCAAGAATAATTTGTGCCACTTTACACAACTTGGAAGAAAGACTTGTAAATAATCTATTTAGAAAGGATTTATATTATAGATTATATACTCATCAAATACAATTACCCCCTTTACGTGAAAGATTGGAAGACTTGCCTCTATTGGTAAATCATTTTGTTGAGTTAGCTGCAAATAGTTTAGGTAAACCAAAACCGACCTTACCAAAAGAAATATATACTCTTTTAGCAAATTACAGCTTTCCGGGGAATGTGAGAGAGCTTCAAGGATTAATGTTTGATGCAGTTAGTACTCATAAATCGGGGATACTATCATTAGAACCGATTAAAGAGAAAATATTTAAAAAATCTAATCAAATTTTTTCCGAACAAGTAGCGGTAGATAATTTACCAATTGTTAATTTTTCTCCGTATGCTATACCCACTTTAGAAGAAATGGAAAATATGCTTATAGAAGAAGCATTAAAACGAACGGAAGGAAATCAGACTTTAGCTGCCGAATTATTGGGGCTATCCAGAAGGGCTTTAAATAATAGATTACAAAGGAAAAAGTAAATACAAATACCTGCCACAATTTGGCACATTGCCACAAATGTGTAAATAAAGCTGTTAAATTAAACCCGTTTATTATTCTCATGTTAACATATTGTTAAGTGATTTTATTTCATCTGTAATATTATATAATATAATAAGTTAACAGATTATCGAAAATCTAATAATTAATGCATTAATAAATAGCAAAAGGGAATAATAATTAAGGATATTTTGGTCTTTTGAATAATTATTCAATAATATGCATTTTTGTGGCACTGTATCACAATTTGCAGGCTTGGTTATTTAATTTTTCCTTAAAATCGGAAAGCAGCATAACTTATTGTAATATAATAAGTTAACAAAGTACGATTGGTGCAAAAACTGTTGACTAAGAACTTTGGCACGCAGATTGTCGTACTATAGGCGAACACCTAAAACATATAGGAGTAAATAAAATGAAAAAAGTACTGTTAATTATTGCGATGTTTGTTTCTTTAAGCGCTACAAAAGCCGTATCAAACAATTATTTTGTTGAAAAAGGGATACCAAATATTGTACGCGGGTTAGATTCTAATATTGACGGATTAATTGAATCTTGTATTTATCAATCCGTAATATTAAAAAACAAATATCCAGAGTTTAACTACGGCGGTATTTTATCAAAACTAAAAAATCTATCTTTAAATGGAGCTTCCATTAAAATTAGATATCAAGCGCATTTGGCTTTTTTATATATAAAAAATACCGATCAATTTGGCGAAATAGACTTAAATATTAATGCCGATCCGGAAGATAATTTCAGAATATTGACAAACAAAATTGAAAGATTAGCGAGCAGATAAGTAAATTTTGTGTCGTGGTAACCTCCCCTCTACCGGCAATTCTAACCCCACATGAATTGCCGGTTTTTTTATTTTTAAAAGTAAAGATATGTTTTAATACTACATTCTTTCTAAACTTTGAATATAAAATTTAGATAATAACAGTAAATTAATGTAATTTATTATTGCTACAATCTTACTAAAATTTTACTATCTATAAAAATACTTCTTGTATTATTAACTGAAAATTTAATATTAAATTTTCAAAAATAACTTGACCGGTAATTTAAAAAGTAGTATATTACACTCAAGAATATAATAAGACAAGATGTCTTTTGTTTAAAGATTTAATATATAGGTGGTAAAATGAAAAAAATGAAATTACTAATTTTACTTGTAATTTTTGGTTTTGTAAGTACATTTGCTCAACCGACATTACAAAGCCCTGTTGACGGTGCTTCAGATGTAGATTTAAATCCTACCTTTACTTGGACAGTTGACGGAGCAGCAACATCGTACAGGCTTCAAATTGCTACTGATAATTTGTTTTCTAATTTGGTGTTTAATCAAAATGTAGGAAACGTAACTACTTATAGTGTTGCACTTCAGCCGGGCACACAATATTACTGGCATGTTAAAAGTAATCTTGGCGGTTATGGAACAACATTCAGTTTTACTACATATTTTATTCCCGGGTCTGTTACTTTAGTAAACCCGTCAAATAACTCATTTAATAATCCGTTATCGATAAATTTCGGTTGGAATGCGGCAGCAAATACGGATCATTATGTATTTGAATTAGCTGATGATGCCGGTTTTACTAATATTATTTATTCAGATAATAATGTAGTAGGAACTACGGCATCGGTTAACGGTTTATTAAATTATACCCAATACTATTGGAGAGTTACGGCAATAAACGATTTTGCAAGCGGAACACCATCAACCGGTACATTTACAACGGTTTTGGATGAACCAACTTTAACGGCTCCCGGTGACGGTTCGTTCCATAATTTAACCGCACCTGATTTACAGTGGACTGCTGTTACGGGTGCAACAAGTTATACTGTTGAAATTGCGGAAGATAATGCTTTTAGCGTAAATTTACAGACATTTTCAGGAATAAATGCAACAAACTATATTGTAGCCGGTTTAAATAATTTCACGGATTATTATTGGAGAGTTAAAGCAGCTAACGTAAACGGTGAAAGTGATTTTTCTTCAACGTTCACTTTTAAAACAAAATTAGCTGCGCCTACACTTTTATCTCCGGCTAACGGATCAACCGATGCTTCAGTAGTATCTTTTTTTGATTGGGATGCTGTTATTGGAGCTTCTCCCGTTACTTATACTTTACAAATTGCAACCGATGCTAATTTTACGACCGGATTAATTACAATTTCCGGTTTAGCTTCTCCGGGATTTATGTCTTTACCTCCCAACTATGTTTTAGATAATTCAACAACATACTATTTTAGGGTTTTTGCAACCGATTCTTACGGTGTTAGCGACTATTCTTCAACGTTTTCGTTTAGAACAGTTCATGAAATTCTTCCTATATTAGGCTGGCCTATAGGCGGTGCGGGTGCTTATAATAATCCACAACTCTTTTCTTGGTACCTAAATCAGTATGCACCGGGAACAATTTATGATCTTGAAATTTCGATACATAGTGATATGACTACGCCATTTATGACTGTATGTAATATGAATACAACTTCTTATAGTTTTCATCTTAACGGTTATCCTGGAAATACTACTTTTTATTGGCGAGTAAGATCAAAAATATCGCAGATGGTTGTTTCTCATTATTCCAGCATTGATAGTTTTACAATTCAAGCACCCGGTTTTGTAGCATTACAACCTTATGCGTCATATCCAACGGGCGGTACTACAGTTTATAATAGTTCGCAAACATTGTATTGGTATTTATTAGGAGCAGGAAGCGGACTGACATATGATTTGGAATATAATACAACCGGTAATTTTACTGGTACTCCTACTATTACGGGAATTACAAATTTATATTATAATTTGACAGGTCTTGTTCAAGGGGAAACGTATTATTGGAAAGTACGTTCTCGTCACTTATCGCAAACCTCCGATTGGTCTGCAACAGAATCTTTTAACGTATTTGGTAGTTTAACTCCTGCAGAACCTGTTCCTTCTTGGCCAGTAGGAGGTAATTTAGTTTATACGGTTAGCCCTACTTTATATTGGTACTTAAACGAATATGCACAAGGTTTAACGTATGAAGTTGAATACAATTCAACCGGTTCTTTTACGGGAACACCTACTGATTCCGGATTGACAGACCAATATTTAACTTTGACCGGATTAACTGCAGGAGAAACTTATTATTGGAAAGTTCGTTCATATAACGGAACTTCTCATTCAAATTGGT
>CALGLM010000436.1 GCA_937930275.1 uncultured Ignavibacteria bacterium | reverse complement strand
TGGTTAGGCATATGCGTATCGTCAAAACCTGCAATTTTACCTATCACCTTTCCGTTCCAAACCAATTCGTCACCTGTTATAACAACACCGCCGTTTTGTAATTCCAAAAACCCGATATAAGCTATATTATCGACTTTATTTCCTGGTTTGGCTGTTTCGTCATCTGTAGCAATAAGTTCAATAATCGTTCCTTTGGTAAAAACTCTGCTAATCGGCTTAATTAGTTCTAAGCCTCTATTTTCAAGTTTACCGTCTAAAACAACTACAAACTTGCCGGTCATCTCAATTTTGCTGTAATAAAAATCGTTTTTTATCAAATTTTTTGCGTATGGATCTGCCATAAACTCACTCACATCAAACTAATTTTTTTACAAAATCTTCCAACTCCCCGTGCAAAAAGTCGATAACCGGCAATTCAATTAAAGTATAACATCCCGGTTTTTGTCTAACGGCGGCACGTGCACTGCTAACCATAATTTGTGCCGTTAACGCGGGATTATTTATTCTAAGTTCAAATTTCATAATTTGGTTTTGTGTTACGCCGCTAACCCCTTTGCGCTCCATTAAAACACCGTGTCCCATATCAATTAAGTTGTTTACGTTATCAACTTTATATACATATGTTTCATCTTTAATAAAATAAGGATCGGTTTTTATTGCTTTTTCAACATCTTCAAATTTTACGTTTTCCTCAAGCTCGACATAAACCATTCTTCTATGAACACCCATTCCGACAGGCACGGTAACAGAAAGCGCATTTTTAACTCCTTCAATTACTTTTACTGCACAAGTATGCCCCATTGACATTCCCGGTCCAAAATTAGTAAAAGTTATACCCTTTGGAGCCATAGCCAAAAATAATCCGCGAACAACCGAATCAATTCCCGGATCCCAACCGGCCGAAATAATTGATACGGCATTATTTTCTTTTGCTATTACATTTAATTCACGTCTAACGGTTGTAATTTCGGTATGAATATCAAAACTATCAACTGTATTAATACCTTTTTTTAATAATCTGCTTACAATTTCCTTAACCATGCGGCTCGGCGAGCTTACAATTGCTACGTCAATTTTGCCTAATTCGTCAATATTATTAACAAATCTTATATTATCAAGTACCGAGCAGCGATTTGTAGGCAATTTTAATTTTAATTCATCCTTAGACATTAAATCAACTACGCCTATTAATTCCATATCCGGTTCGTTAAGCACGGCATCTAACACACCAAAACCAACATTTCCTAATCCGACTATTGCAATTTTAATCTTTTCCATTTTAATCCCAATTTATATTTAAATTAGTTTGACATTTTTTGTTTCATAAAGTCGCATATTGCTATTTTGGCAGCGTTGCCATGATTTTTAACTAACGTTTCAACCGCCACTACATCTCTCTTTTTAATAGCATCAATAATTTCTTTGTGTTCGCTAACCGATTGATTAAAATGAGATAAAATAGATAAATAAATAAAGTTATAACGTAATGTCTGTTTACGTAATAAATTTATATATTTTATTAGCTTTTCGTTGCCACAGGTTTCGGTCAATAATCTATGAAACTCGGCATTAAGAGTTAAAAATAGTTTATAATCTTTTTTAGATGATTCGGTAACGGCTTCCATTTTTTTATTAAGGTGCTCAAGCTCAACAATAAGATGTTTATCGGCATTTTCTACACTTAATTTGGCAGCTAAAGCTTCTAATTGACTTTTAATAATATAAGTATCTTCCGCATCTCTTACGGATAGTTCACTTACCACAGCACCTTTACGAGGAGTAACAACCATAAATCCTTCGGACTCCAACTGTAAAAAAGCTTCACGCAAGGGGGTTCTACTTACACCAAGTAGTTTTGCAACTTCCGGCTCCATAAGTCGTTCACCGGGTTTAATTTTCCCTTCAACTATGGCATCACGTATTTTACCCGCAATTTTATCGCGTAGTAATTTTACTTCTTCAACTTCAACCTGAAACACATCTGATATCATACGAATACTGTATTATGTATACATTATACACAAAAATAAAAAGATTTTTTTGATTATGCAAGCTAAATCGTTTAAGTAATTAAAATAATTTAAACGTTTTAGTATTTTTTACGATTTATGGATAAAAAAGATACAACGTAAGCCACACACTCCCACGAATGAATTCATTTCCTCGGAACCACGAATGAATTTGTGGCTGGGTTTATTCCCTCTCCCCCATGAATGAATTCATGGGTTGCGAATTCTTTTTACTTAATACTCAACATTTAATATTATTACAGTGGGTTGCGTGGTTTTTTATTCAACCTTTAACATTCAACATTTAACATTTATTTTAGGACCGGGATTATCAAGATGATAGATACTCCGGACTCTGAACTCTAAACTTATTTAACATTAATTAAATTAAATTTATTATCTTATAATTATTAATTAAGGTTTGTTTATAATGAATGACTTAAGTTTTTCCGAAATAATTAAATTTGTATTAAACAACAACGGAAGCGCTTTTTTTTACACCCCGCCTATATATAAAAAGGCAGTTTCTTATTTATTTGCCTCTTATTCGGAAAGGATTAAAATTACTTCGGATGTAAATATTTCCAATTTATTAAATAGTGTGGACAAAAAACTAACAAATAATTATTGTTATAGCATGCTGAATTACGAACTTGGTTATTTGCTTGAACCAAAATTAAATAAATTTATTAACCCTAATACGGAATTTGGAGAGTTTATATTTTTTGATAAAAAAAATGTGACAAAAATTAAATCTAAAAACATCATTCATAATCTTTTTTTCCCTGCTAAAAAAATAAAACCCGTAAAAAACTTAAACCTTAATACAACCAAAAAAGAGTATATACATAATATTAATAAGATAAAAAAGTACATTGAAGAGGGGGAAACATATCAGGTAAATTACACTGTTAAGGCATATTTTACGCTAAAAATTGATGTAGATACTTTAATTAACATAATAATATTTATGCAGTCTGCAAAATATATGGCTATAATTAATACAGGTAAAAATATTATAATATCTTTATCGCCGGAATTGTTTTTTAAGCACAACCAAAAGAAAATTTCCGTTTTACCAATGAAAGGGACAATAACAAGAGGCTTTAATATATACGAAGATAAAATTAATTATAATTATTTGTTAAACAGCGAAAAAGAAAAAGCCGAAAATTTAATGATAGTTGATTTAATGAGAAATGATTTAGGCAAATTTGCCGAAATTGGAAGCGTTAAAGTTAAAAAACTATTTAAAATTGAAAAATACGAAACATTGTTTCAAATGATTAGCATAATTAAAGCTAAAGTTAATAATCCTTCAATTTCAAATATTCTTAAAAACATTTTTCCCTGTGGTTCAATTACCGGTGCACCTAAATTAAGAACGATCGAAATAATTAAGGAAATTGAAAAAGAGGAAAGAGGTATATACACCGGCGCAATTGGTTTTATTGCCAAAACCAAATATGAATTTAACGTTGCAATAAGAACATTAGTTATAGATAAGGAGAACGCAACCGGATTAATCGGTTTAGGAGGCGGTATTGTTTGGGACGGG
>CALGLM010000435.1 GCA_937930275.1 uncultured Ignavibacteria bacterium | reverse complement strand
ATTAGTATATCATCCGATAAATTGATATTAACACCATATGCCACAAAATCTTTATACCCTTCCACAATCGGATAATAACTTTCAAATCCTGTTTCAAGAAATGAATTGTAATCGATTTCGCTGATAATTAATTCATCGTTATTTAAATTTGAAGCCGGTTCAGGAATAAAATTGTATAACTCCGGATTTTTTTCTAATGCTTTCATTCCCAAATATTCAATTGATGCTGCATTTTCAATTTGTTCCTTCCTTATTTTTACCGGTTTAAGTCCTTTTACATTATATTCAAAAACTAATAATGAGTCTTTAGATATCTCAACAGGTCTAAAATAGCCTATATCAGTATTTGTTAATAACTTTGCTTCTTTACTTTTAATATTCACTTGATATACATTAGATACTCCCGTATAATATGAAGTGCCGATTAAATTTTCTCCGTCAGCACAAAAAACGAAATTAGATGCACTATTTTCTTCAAATTCATAAATCGTAGTCGTATCAACCTTACCATAATTTAATGAATCTAAATTAAAAAGCATTAATTTTTGATTCCCCGATTGATCGGCAAAAGTACCTGAAAGAAGTTTACCGTTCGGCGAGATGTCAATGTCAAAATAACTATACCCATAGGGTATTGAATAAAGCCGTTGCAAAGTTGTAAAATCGCCGGTTAATTTAACTATTGCGGATCTTCCGTTTACAATTTGCATACCGTAAATTGCTTTTTCTTTTTCTGAATATACCAATTCGGCAATTCGTATATAATCAAATAAAGTTTTTTCTTCACCCGTATTTAAGTCAACTATCTTTAACCCTCTCCAATTTTGATTATGAGTTGTTACAAATGCCCTATTATTTATCTTATCATAAGCAAAGTTTGTAACATAATATAATCCGGGACTTTCAACATCTGAAATTTTATTTATTGTTCCGTTATTTATATCCATTTCAATTAAGCAAGCTAAATCACCCGGTCTATTAATAGCACAAATTAGTTCACTGCCGGTTTTATTTAAGTATGAACGCGAAACAGATCCTAAATTTTCTTTGGTAAATTCGTTATGCTTTGTTAAAGGATACTCGGAAATCTTTTTGATGTTTGTTTTTTGAAATTCATTTTCAAATTCAATCCATTCATTCCAGACTGTAACAATATCATTTTTAAATACTTTGTTAAATTGCGAAGCATAAAACTTATCGCTTAACGAATCTCTACGATAAAATTCTCTAACTTTTTCCATCCCATATTTAGTACTTAAATACGATATAAACCGAGTACCGTAAAGATATGAATTTACACCTACCTGAAAATCAACTGTAGTTCCTTCAGTTTCCAACCCGATTGGTCTATAAAAATATGCATTTTCTTTAATCATTGACCTAAAAACCATTTCATCATATCCGCCTAATACTCTGCCTAAACCACCGGACATCCAAGTTTCCATAAATACTGCTATTCCTTCATGAAACCAACGCGGTGAGTACCACCTGGGTGAAGATAAATAGCTATAAAACATAGATAAAGGATTTTCATTATCTGTAGCTATTTTTCCAAAAAAAACTTTTCTAAAAAATGCATCCAAACCTGCAGATTTATCAGCCATAACGAGATGAGTTAATTCATGATTCATTAACCATTGAAAACGTTCATTTGCCGGTAAAACGTCAAAAGTGAAATCAAAAGGGGCAATTCCTATTAATAATAAATTATAAGGAATGGTCATTGTTCCGCCATTCCCCACATCTGAAAAGTCGTTTAGCAGTATTGTAACTTTTTGGTCCGTGTAATAATTCCAATATTTTTGGTGAAATCGATAAGCACTTTCGGTTGCGGCAGCCACATGCGGAATTAAATAATCATACGATTTCCCAAAATAAATAATTTCGGAATTTTTTGTTTCAAGTTTATACATTTGTGAGTAATTATTAGATGAGATAAAAATCAATAATGCACAATATAAAATTAATTTATAGTTCATAATAATCACTCCAAAAAGTTATTAAAATGTTCTGCTGATCACAATATAATAATTATAAAGCGGCCAAATGACTCGGAAACGAAAATATCTTTCCAAGAGATTGAGCAGTGTTTTGATAAACAAAACCTAATTCAATTCCTTTTGCCACCTGCGAGTCATCTTTTACACCCACATAATACATATTAGAGACAACAATAATGCCTAATTCCTTTAATTTCAGCATGTTACTTAATTCTACTCCGCTAAGTTTGTTAGCAATGGTTGCATTCATTTCATTATTTTTGGCTGTTATTTCAATTCCGTTATAAAAATAATCTGAATTTAAAACAAGATTTAATTTGTTTTGGGCAGAAACAGGCACATATGAATTTAATTGTTGGTTTTGAGCAGAAAAATTTGTATAACTATTTAAAGTTTGATTTAATACAACAGCATTATAAACTTTACTATTTAATGCAAGATTTAATGTTGATTGTACGCCGAAATTGACTGCATAAAACGCAATTGTTCCAAGCATTCTTTCTCTAACATTTTTTAGCTTTTCGGTTTCATCTTTGGTTGTGTTAATTTTTGCCAATTTGTCTTTTTCCAACAATCCATTTAAACTAATAAATAATGTATCAAGAACTTTGCTCTTTTCTGATAAATTATTAATAAAATCACTAAACTGAACCAAATTGTTCTCTACATCAATCGATTTATCAATTGTTTCTTGCTTATAATATTTAATCAATAAATTTCTTGTGGCAGCAATTATACTAAGATTATTTTTTAGAAATAAGCTTAATTCATTTAGATGATTAAACTGCATTGCCAAATTGTTATCTTTATCCAAAATCGATTGTAAAGAATTTTCCCAATTTTCAAAATCTGAAGGAATTTTTTGTAAAACATTTGCATTTAAGCTTAACATATTAATAACATTGCGTAGTGCGGATGTATCTTTTAAAAATTCATTTCTAAAAAGTACTTTTTCCTGACCTGTATTAGCATTTCGATATTTATCCACCTTACCTATCGTTCCGGCGCTATCCGAATCATTTACTTTAGGTAGAAAAATTGATAACACAAGTATGATAAAAATAATTAGTACCGATACAATAAATAAGTTTTTATTTTTCACTTTAACCTCGTTATATAAAATTATCTTTAATTAATTTAATAATTTATATTTTTTAATACTAAATTCTTAACAATTATTTATATATTTACTGCAAATGGTCAGGAAACCCGTATATTTTATTTAATGATTGTGCCCCTACAATATAACATTCCACAACATCAACAAAACCGACTGCTTCCTTATTGTTTGCGGCACCAATAAAGTATTGATTTCCTACTGAAACTATTCCCAAATCCTTACAATTTAAAATATTTGAAACTGCCATATCCACTTTATTTGAATAAACAAATGAATTAAGGTCAACTTTTGAAATATTACCGACTTCTATTCCGGAAAAAATTTCTCTGCTTAAAACAAAATTTAACTGATTACCCAACTCTTTAGCTGCAGGTGCAACAACTCCGTATTTGTCCGAAGAAATATTCAATATCGGCATATTTCCACCTAATTGCGAAGTTGAATAAAGAGGTGAAACGTACGAGTTTAATTCCTTATTAAATATAATAATATTATTAACTTTACTGTTAAGTACCGTATTTAATGTGGACTGCACACCACAAGTAATAGCATACATTGTCATTGAACCTAACATTTTTTCTCTAATTTCCTTTAGTCTTCCGGTTTCTTCTTTTGTATAATTTAATTTTTTCAAATTTTCATTATCTATAATTCCATTTAAACTTAGAAAAAGCGTATCAAGTACTTTGCTTCTTTCATTTAAGTTATTAATAAACCCGTCAAATTGAATCAAATTATTACGGACATCAATTTTCATATCAACAGTATCTTTTGTAAAATATTTAGTTAAAAGCAAGCGAGTACTCTTTATTGTAGAAATATTGTTAGTTAGGTAAATAGCTAAATCGTTTAACTTTGAAAATTGAGATGCTAATTTTTTGTCTTTATTAAGTGTTTCTTTTAGTGATCTCTCCCACTCCTTAAACTCTTTAGGCAATTTTTCTATCACGTTTTCGTTTACAGCAAGTAAATTAATTACAGATTTAAGCGAAACTGTATCTTGTAAAAACCCGTTTCTAAAGAACACAATATCTTGACCCGTTTTTTTATTCCTATATTTATCAACTTTTCCTATCGTACCTGCGCTATCCGAATCACCTACCTTTGGTAAAAAAACGGAAATAACAAGCAGTAAGATAATAGCAAAAACTGAGACGATAATTAAATTTTTCTTTTTCATTTTAACACCTTTTGCCTAATTCTTTATTTCTAAAATTTTTGAATTAATTAATTCATGCCCCATGTAAAAATTAGCGTCTATTTTACCGGCACGATACTTTACTCTTTTAAAGAATACTAAATAATGGTTTGAATTTATATCATTTAATTTAATAGTATTACCGCTTAAATAAAAAGTTTTATTCCCTTCTTGTTTTAACGACTTTATACCGTACACCGATAATTCTTCTTTATTAAACATCAATTCACAATCAACAATTGAACCGGAAGTCATGTCAATATCCAAAACTACTATTCCTTCCGGATACTGTATTTTAATTTCACCTTTAATTTCACTATCGTTATAATAATAAGATTCTTCACTTAAATTATCTTTCATTACTCCTTTCATAAAAGAATCATCAGAATTTGAACCAAAGGGTAACAACGTAAATAATATTGCAATAAATAATCCCCCTAAACCAAAAGATGCAGCATAACTACTTAAACTTCCGCTTAATAGCTCATTAAAATAGTTTTTTATCCTTACCTTAAATTTCTTCTTTTCTTTATCCATAATTTTCCCCATTACTATATTCTTTATATCAATATCTCTATTAATTTCGCTTTTAGTCTCTACTACTTTTAAAGTATTTATTAATGAATTGAAGTAGTATTTATTATTTTCATCTTCCAATAACTTATTTAGTACATTTAGCTCGTTTTCTGTAAGCTCGTTATCAATAAATTTATTGGTCAGCTCTATTAATAATTCATCTTTCATTAAAAAAATCTCCTAAACTCAAACGTAAAATTTCTCTTGCCATATATAATCTTGATTTAATTACTTTAATCGGCAACAATAATATTTCGGAAATTTCTTCATAGCTCAAATTTTCAAAATGTTTAAGAATTATTACGGACTTATATTTTTCATCAAGCATATTAATAGCTTTATTTACCTTATTTTTAAGTTCTACTTCTTCAATTTCTTCCAAAGGAGTATTTCCTGAATCATAAATTTCATTTTCATCATTTTCATTTTTGTTCTGTTTTTTTTGAAAATCAAAACACTCGTTTAATGCAATTCTATATAACCAACTAAAGAATTTATATTTTGAATTAAAGCTATTCAATTTAGAAAATGCTTTAATAAATGATTCTTGAGTTATATCTTTTGCGACGTCATAATCATTTGTCATTCTAAAAGCTAAATTAAAAACTACTTTTTGATACTTTTCTACAATAAGCCCAAACGATTCAATTTTTCCCGATAGCGTTTCATTTACCAATTTATTATCATCTACTATCATAAATACGCTAAAATCCTTAATAAGTTGGAAATTTAGATAATTTATTTTTTCTATTTAAAAGAAATATTGATTAAATTGAAAATACTAAATTTTTATAACATTTTACAATTAAATAAGTTAATTATTATTATCCTTTGTACATTTTTATTATTTAATAACTTTTAATCATTTAATTTTTGAGAATAAATGGAAAAAGTATTTAAGCAAAAACTAAATAACAATATTTCATGTTTACCAAATTTGCTTGAAAACATTGAAATCTTTTGTATCGAAAATGCTTTAAATGATGAAGTTTTATTTGAAATAAATGTAATAGCGGATGAGTTGGTAAGCAATATAATAAGACATGGTTATGCTGATACGTTTAAACATTTTATAGACGTTAATTTGCAGCTTTTTGATGATAAAATTGAGATAGAAATTATGGATGACGGTAAAGAATTCAATCCGTTAGGACATAAAAACGAGAAGTTGAATGACAAATTGGAAGATATAAAAATTGGCGGATTGGGAATTGATATTGTCAAGCATTATTCTAATAGTATTTGCTACAAAAGAATTGAAAATAAAAATATATTAACAATTATTAAAAATTTATAAAGTTAATTAATAATTTTAGCAACTTAAATAAAAAAATTAGGAAATATTATGTTTAAAGTAGAATTAGTTAATAATAATAGCATAAAACTAATAGGCAGATTTACCGCAGCCGATGTTGCAGAAGCAGAAACTGTATTTAATGATATTAATTCTTCTACTACTATTGATTTTAGTGAGTTAAATTACATTTCAAGTGCCGGATTAAGTGTGCTATTAAAAGTTCAAAAAAAATTAAGCGCATCAAACCAAGAACTGACTTTAATAAATATGAGTAAAATGGTTAGAGACATTTTCCATTATGTAGGCTTTGAAACAATATTTAAAATTGAGTAATATAATTAAATAATTGTTTTTTTTATTATAGATTTGTTTGCCTGAACAAACACACCGTTGTGACGTGCAACCGGTTAAGGGCCGCAGCCGATTGTAAAAGACATGGTATTATTCTCCTGATTGTTATTGTTTAATTATCAGGATTCTTATACCAAAAAAAGGGAGGGGAATAAATACATTTGAGTCGACATTTGTTGTAATTTTAGTACAATTTTATTAAATTACTCTAACCTAATTATTAAGACTTATGGAAAACACTAATATTAAAAGTTATGAAGAATGGTTTTTTCAGTCGAATTATGATATAGAGACTGCAAAAAGCATGTTTCAATCAGGTAGATATATTTATTGTGTTTTTATGTGCCACCTTTCCTTAGAAAAAGCTTTAAAAGGTCTTTTAATAAAAATAAAAAATGTTTTCCCTCCAAAAACTCATAATTTATCGTTTTTAATGGAATCAATTGGAATTGAGTTTTCAGAAGAGGATAAGAAATTCTTGTTTTCATTAAATAAAGTATCTGTTCCGACAAGATATCCCGAAAATTTATCAAAACTAATGGAAGAATTTAATAGTATAACAACACAGGAAATTTTATTTTCAACCGAAAGGATTCAAAAATGGATAATAAAAAATTAATAATTATTGCAAACACATTAAAAGAATTGCTTGAAAATTCAGGAATTCCTGTTGATAATTTAGCTATATTTGGTTCGGTTATGAAAGGGAAAGATAATGCCGAAAGTGACCTTGATATGATTGTTATTTCAAAAGCATTTGAGAATAAGAATATTTTTCAAAGAGCAGATATGCTATATAAACCGGAAACAGAGTTTATGAAAACCGTTAATTTCCCAGTGGATATTATTTCTTATACTAAAGCAGAATACCTTGAGTAAATTGAATATAAAAGATTGGAAAGCAGAATTATTATTTAGGTATTATTCTTTTTAATAATTCATCTTTTTTAACTATAATAATAAAATAGAAATGTCACAAAAGACAAAATGTTTTATTATAAGATTTAATGGAAGAATTAGATTTAAACCTAAAATTAAAAGACATTAATATAAACAACGAATTACAATAAACTTGACTAGAAGTTAAAAGCTAATTTGATTGAGAAATAAAAAAATACAAAGACATTTTTTATTTTTGTTCTATTTCCCGTAGTTGTCTTTTATGTTTTATTTTGGGTAACATATCTTTAAAGAAATAAAATGGGATATACAAACCGTAAAATATGATAACCGCGGTCTGCAAGTTAGCAAATATTATTGTTAGAATTAGTGCTATCCATACAATTGTAAATGAAACATTTAAATGATATTTAAACATTACAACAAAGAGTGAAAAAATAAACCCCATAAACAATAAAATAGACAAAATCCAAGTCATCTAAATACTCCGAGAGAGAAGTTTAAATAAATAAGATAAGTAATAAATAAACTACTGAATATTTTGGTATAATTCAATAAGTTAATTCGCAATAATTATTCAGGTTGATTATTTTCTCTAAGGATGTTTATTAAAGAAAGCATCTATTGAAGGGAATGATTCTTTTACATCTACCTCTAAAATATGCAAATCATCATTATTATCTATAAGCACATCAGCGGTTGGAAAATCAAATCCCCCTTTTGGAATAAATCCCTTTGTCTTCCATTTTATATAATATTTTTCAATATCGGGATTACCTGAGAAAAGGAATACCGAGTGCTTAGTAATTAGCTCTTTGAAGTCTCGGATGTTCAATATAAGTTTTGCCGCTATCATTAGAGATATGGGTTGTATCGACAATATCTAATAATATTTTCATAAGTGGTTCTGTATAACAAATAGTTAAAAGAGTATTCTAAAATGGTTTTTAAT
>CALGLM010000434.1 GCA_937930275.1 uncultured Ignavibacteria bacterium | reverse complement strand
TTAGAACTCATGTTCTTTGTAGCGGTACTTAACTTCACCGTCTAAAAATTCGTGCAAAGCTTTAATATGTGGTTTTGGTCTTTTTTCAAATTCCAAAGAAAGTCTTAATTGATCAGGATTTTCTTTTTCTTCTTCGTCATTTGGATCGCTTGTTGTGGCTATGTTTTTTGATAGACTCTGATATTCTAATTTAATTTCGTCATTAATTTGACGAGCTCTTTTAGAAACCACGTTAATGCATTCATAAACGTTAGCAGCTTTTTTCTCGATTTGTCTTAAATCAACGGGACTAATTTGCATGGTTGTCTCCTTTTAATTTATTTTCAATTATATTTTTTACTTCATTAATTGCAACTTCTAAGTCTAAATTCAATACTGAATAATCAAATTTATCCTTAAAACTCATTTCTAAGTCGGCTCTTTCAATACGCTTAATAAAATCTTCTGCAGATTCTGTATTTCGTCTTGTTAAACGCTCTTTAATTGTCTCAATACTCGGTGGTTCAATAAAAATTAAAACTGATTCCGGATAACATTTCTTAATATTTAATGCTCCTTTTACATCAACTTCAAAAATAAGCGAATTATTTTCTTCAAGCTTTTTATTTACAAAAGATTTTAATGTTCCGTAAAAATAATCATAAAATTTTTCCCATTCAACAAATTCGTCATTTTCAATCTTATTTTTAAAATCTTCTTCGGAAATAAAAAAGTAATCTTTACCGTCAACCTCAAAACTTCTTCTTTCTCGTGTAGTTGCAGAAATTGAAAACGTTAATTGAGGGAAAATTTCCATAATTTTTTTTATTATGGTAGTTTTACCTGTTCCGCTCGGAGCGGAAATTACAAAAATTTTACCTTTCAACACTTTTACTCTATGTTTTGAATTTGTTCTCTTATTTTCTCTAACTCATCTTTAATAGCAATTCCGGCATAAGTAACATCGGGTGAAATTGATTTACTATTAATTGTGTTAGCTTCTCTATTCATTTCTTGGCATAAAAAATTCAATTTTCTACCGGCTTCGTTGCCAATTTTTATGGTTTCTCGAAACTGCATAATGTGACTTTTTAATCTTACGCATTCTTCGGTAACGTCATATTTTTCGCTAAGCAATGCTAACTCTAAATTTAATCTATCCGGATTATCAACAATATCCTGTGTTAATTGCTTAGCTTTTTCTTTTAACTTATTAAAATACTCGGATATTTCTTCAGGGTTGCGATTTTGCACAAATTGCATTTTTTCTTCAATTATATCAATACGTTTTAATAAATCAATTCCCAACTCATTACCTTCGCGCAATCGCATTTTATTCATTTCGTCAATTGCTTCTGAAATGGATTGTAAAATATATTTAAACTCGTTTTCTTCGTCAATTACCGTTTCGGTTAAGTATAAGTTTTGAAAAGCTATTAGGTTTTCAATTTTTAATGCTCCTCGTAAATTCAATTTATTCTTTAATTCGGTTAAAATAGAAACAGCTTTTTCCAAACCGTCATTATCAATAAATGAATTAATTTTTGAAGTAGGATCGCGCGAAATAAAAATAGCAACAAAAACTTTCCCACGGTTAAGCTTACTTTTAACTAACTCTCTAATTTCAAATTCTTTTTGTGTTAAACTTTTAGGCATTTTAAAGCTGAGCTCTAAAAAGCGACTATTTAAGGATTTAACTTCTGTTTCAATAATTAAGTCGTTATATTTTACTACACTTTTCCCGAAACCGGTCATACTTGTAAGCATAGAACCTCTAAAAAAATATAAACTTAAATTTAAACAAAATTTACGATTTAACAAAGGTAAATATATTGAAAAAGAAAGTAGGGATAGGATAAAAAAGTCCCCTTAAATGGGGACTCTTAATTTTTTATGTAAAATTAGAAACCGAGTCGATCCATATCGGCAACTAATTCTTTTACGGCTTTAACAGAATTATCCAAAGCTGCTTGTTCAGTGTGATTAAGACTTATTTCAAGTACTTTTTCAACTCCGGATTCACCTAAAACTGCCGGAACTCCGACATAATAACCGTTAACGCTATATTCTCCTGTAAGAAATGCACATGTAGGCAATACACGTTTTTCATCTTTCAAAATAGCCTCTGCCATTTGAATTGCAGAAGAAGCCGGAGAATAAAATGCCGAACCGGTTTTCAATAATTTTACAACTTCGCCGCCGGCCATTTTAGTTCTTTGAACCATTTCGTCCATCACAGCTTCTGCTTTTGTTTTATCAGAATATTTCCTTTCTAATAATTCCATTACTGGTAGCCCGTTTACGTTAGCGTAACGAATTAACGGAACCATTGTATCACCATGACCGCCAAGTACAAGTGCATTTACATCTTTAACCGATACCCCTAATTCCCAAGCAATAAATGTAGCAAAACGAGAAGAATCCAATACCCCTGCTTGACCTAAAACACGATGATGTGGAAACCCGCTTACTTTTTGGAATAGGGTAACCATGGCATCTAAAGGATTGCTAATTATAATAACAATAGCATTTGGTGCATATTGTTTTACGTTTTCGGCAACTATTTTAATAATTTTTGCATTTGTAACTAATAAGTCATCTCTACTCATA
>CALGLM010000433.1 GCA_937930275.1 uncultured Ignavibacteria bacterium | reverse complement strand
TATCCGATATATTCATACCACTTTAAACTTCTATCATCGGCATCATCGCCTCTAAAAGGATATACCAAATTTTTGTTAAAGCTCAAATTAGGTAATACTTCATTAATATTTCCTGTACTTAAGTATTGTGTTCTTGAATAATTTAATGTTAAACTGTTTCCGCTTTCATCCCAGCGTTTATTAAATGTTGCATTTGAAAATATTTGTTGATTTAATAACTCATCAGTATTAAAGCTATTGTTTTGAAAATAAGATGACGAAACAAACTGCATATTAACATTAAGCGACATAGTCGGATCTAATGTCTGTTGATGATATAAAAATAGGTTCCAGTCTCTTTTTTCAATTCTATCCGGATCGTTTTCCTCCCCTATATGTATTTTACTAAAACCACCCGATACCATACCGCTATAGTTATACCTTTTTGAGTACCTACCCCTTCCCTTTAATCCGTATCCGCCCCTTGTATAATAATCCCCCGTGAGTGCCAAATCCATATAATCACTAATTGCCCAAAAATATCCAAAATTTCTAAAAAATTGTCCTTTATCGGCAGTTGTACCGTAAGCAGGAATAATTATACCGCTTCTTCTACCACTTTCACTCGGAAATACGGCAAACGGAATTGGAATGGGCAAAGGTACCCCCGCTATATACATAAATATCCATTTTGCAACAATTTTATCTTTATGTATTACTTTCATTTGCTTTGCCGTAAAATGAGTATGAGGTGTATCGCTATCACATGTAGTATAAATTCCGTCTTCAATAAAAAAAGTTTTATCATCTACTTTTTTTACTTTGTCTCCTTCATATCGTACATCAGGCATTTTGTTTTTGGCGTGCGAAATAAACCCCCTTTTAGTTTTGAAATTATATTTCAAACTTTTCCCTTCGTAAGTTTCTCCGCCGTCTTTAAGAATCGGTGTTTCCACCAACTCGTTTTTTCCTTTTGTTGTATCAATTCTCCCTTCGGCAAAAACATTATTGTTATCAAAATTAATATTTATATAACCGCTTTTTAATTCACTATCTTTATAATTAATTTCACCGCTGCCATATAAATACATCAATTTTTTCGAGACATCAAATGTTAACGAATCGGATGCCGTTGCAATAACAACTGCATCGGGACTGTTGTCATTTAATGTGTCAACTACAGATACCGAATCAACTCTAATAGAATCAACTTTAACTGAATCAACATATATGCTTTTTGCATTTACATTAAAACTGATAAATAATGCTATAAATAAATATAATTTAACGTTTATAACTTTCATTTTATAAAACATATTATAAACGGTAATAAACTAAAGCCGAAGCCCCTATAATACCTGCATTATTTTTAAACATTGCAGGAATAATTTTTATTTTTCCTTTTTTAGGGATTAATATACGTTCGTTAACCGTGTGTAAAATTTCATCAAATAGTAAATTTCCAAAACCCGCAACACCACCCCCTATTATAACACTGCTTATATCTAAAATGTTTATTG
>CALGLM010000432.1 GCA_937930275.1 uncultured Ignavibacteria bacterium | reverse complement strand
TTCATTTTAACCTTATATTATTATTATTTGAAAATCTTTTTGCTTATCATTTTAGCTTGTAGGAATAATAATAGATAATCTCTTCCGCCGGCTTTGCTATCTGTTCCTGACATATTAAATCCGCCGAAAGGATGACCGCCTACTAAAGCACCTGTACATTTTCTATTTAGGTATAAATTACCGACAAAGAACTCATCGCGTGTTTTTGCTAATTTTTCTTCGTTTTTTGAATAGATCGCTCCGGTTAAACCATATTGCGTGTTATTTGCAATTTTTAATGCGTCCTCAAAGTTTTTAGCTTTAATTACTGCCAATACCGGACCAAAAATTTCTTCCTGGGAGATTACTGCATTAGGTTTTACATCTACAAATACTGTCGGCTTAATATAAAATCCGTTCCCTTCTGCTTTTTCGCCGCCGGTTAATAATTTTGATTCTTTTTTGCCTATTTCGATATATTGTAAAATTGTTTTTTCGGCAGCCGGACTAATAACCGGACCCATTCGTACGTTATCTTTAGCAGGTCCTACTTGTATTTGTTCAACACCTTTTTTCAATTTTTCAACAAATTCCTTATAAACCGATTGATCAACAATTGCACGAGAGCAAGCAGAACATTTTTGTCCTTGGAACCCAAATGCAGATGCAATTACTCCGTTTACGGCGTCATCAACATCGGCTTCACTATCAACTATTATTGAATCTTTTCCGCCCATTTCTGCAATAACACGTTTTAACCAAATTTGTCCTTCTTGTACTTTTGCGGCTAATTCGTTAATATGACATCCTACACCTACCGAACCGGTAAATGCAATTCCGCGTGTTAATTTATGACCAACAATAATATCACCGACTTCGGCACCGCTACCGGGGACAAAGTTTAAAACACCTTTCGGTAATCCGGCTTCAATTAATATATCATAAAATAATCTTCCCATCATTGGAGTATCGCTACTCGGTTTAAGAACTACGGTGTTTCCGCAAACTAAGGCAGCGCTTGTCATGCCAACAAGAATTGCAAAAGGAAAATTCCATGGCGGAATAACTGCATAAACCCCCATAGGTATATAAATTAATTCGTTATTTTCACCGGGGACAGGAGTAATAGGTTGTTTTCCGGAATATCTTAATATTTCACGTGCATAAAATTCTAAAAAATCAATTGCTTCTGCAGTATCAGCATCAGCTTCAGTAAAATTTTTCCCTGCTTCGGAAATCATCCAAGCATTTATTTCAAATCTGCGTGTTTGAATAATTTCGGATGCTTTTAATAATATTTTTGCTCTTTCTTCGGGATCTGATTTTTTCCAAGTTTCGAAAGTTTTAGCTGCTTCAATAACTGCTTTATCCGCTATCTCTTTGGTCGCTTTATGAAAATAAGCTATAACTTCATCTTTATCGGAAGGATTAATGCTTTTTAATAAAGACTCAGTTTTTAAAGCTTTTCCTCCTACTTGTAAAGGAAAAGTTTTACCAAATTGTTTTTGAACCAATAGTAATGCTTCTTCTTGCTTTTTGAAATTTGCCGGTTTTGAAAAATCCGTTATCGGATTGTTTTTAAATGGTTTTAATTTCATACGTTATCCTCGTGTTTTATGAAAATAAAAATAAGTATTAAAGTTAAGTGTTTTTTGTCAAATAATCAATTTGCATTTTGAACAATAATTAAAAAAAATATGTTAACAAAAGAAACAGTGAGACGTAATAATGAATTCCAAACAAAAAAAATCAGTTATAATTTCAGTAGTAGTTGCTATAATTTCAATTTTTCCATATTTATATTACGGCTTAAATACACTTACTAAAACATCCGTAATTGTTGAAAAAAAAGATGAATTATTTGATACTGTTTATAAAGTAACCGAAAATAAATTTATTTGGGGGTTAGATTTAACGCTTTTAGTTATGGGAGTAAGTTTATTAATCGGCGGCTTATTATATTACTTTTATAAAGATAAAGATCAAACACAAAAAAACTAAGGAGAACTTATATGTACAAATATATAATTATATCACTATTGGTGATATCAACATTTTCATTAAATGCTCAAGGCTTTAAAGTAAAAGCAAAAGGGGAAAAATCATTTACTTTTGAAGATAAAGGGGGCAGAAATCAAGCAACATTCTTTAGTAGAACTATTCTTGAAGATATAACCGGTATTTCAAATGATATAAAAGGCAGTGTTAGCTTTGATGTTGAAAATGTAGCTAAAACGTTAAAAGGCAAGGTTTCGGTTAGTGTAAAAAGCATTAAAACCGGTATTTCGATGAGAGATGAACATCTTGCCGGTACTGATTGGTTAAATTCAGAAAAATATCCGGATATAACTTTTGAAATTAAAAAAGTAAATAAAGTTGTTGAAAGTAAAGATAATAAATTGACTTTAAATTTGACTGCCGATTTTACGTTAAAAGGGGTAACAAAAAGCATTACAACTGATTTTACCTTAGTATATTTAGACGAAAATGAGCAAACTAAAATGAGAGCTCCAGGCGATTTATTAAATGTTAGAGGTAAATTTTCAATAAAACTATCAGATTTTAACATTAAAAGTAAAGTGATACCAAGTAAAGTTTCTGATGATATTGATATAGAAGTAAATGTAGTCGGTAATAGTAATTAATTTTAAGATGCCCAAACATATTGATTGTTTGGGCATTTTTGTGTATCATAAATAAACTTTAAGTATTTGTTTTATTAATTTGGTTTTTTAATGAGTAGCGAACATAATAAATTAGTATCATTGTTGGATTTATTAGACGATGAAACAGAAGAAGTAAAAAAAGAAGTAATGTTTGCGTTTGAAAATTACGGTTTAATGTTAGAAAATGATTTAAGTGAATTAGGTTATTTTTTAAGTGATTTCAAATTAAATCCTATAAAAGAAATACTTGAAAAAAATAGAAGGATGTGGTTAAAACTCCAATGGTCTAAAGTGATTTTAATTGAAGATGAATTTTTACAGCTTGAGAGAGCATTGGAATTATTAATTAAATTTGATTACGGAATAGTTTATAATCCTAATTTAGAAGAAAGAATTAGACAACTTTCATTTAAATACTTAAATGAAAACTCTGACGGAAACGTATTAGATTTAGCTAATTTTTTATTTATAGCCGAAGGTTATGAAGGTTGTAAAGAAGATTATTATAATCCGTTAAACAGCAACCTGGATTATGTGTTAACATATAAAAAAGGTTTGCCGATAAGTTTAACTATATTATTTATGTTAACTGCTAAAAAAATAGGTTTTCATGTAGAAGGGTGTAGATTTCCGGGACATTTTTTAGCAAAAGCTTTTGTGAATGATAGCTTTTTATTAATTGATTGCTTTAACAGAGGGAAAATAATTAGCGATAAAGAACTTAGGGTTATGGCAGACGAAAGTTATGAACCAATACTTTCATTAATAAAAGAAAAGACTACAATTAGAATGATACTGATACGAATTCTTTCCAATTTATATAAAGCCTACGAATTAAAAGGGGATATAAAAAATAAAGAATTTTTTGAAGAATTAGCTTTAATGATTTAAATTTTTATCAATCACTTGAACATTAAAATTAACTTAGTTATATTTAGGAGTTAATTTTGAGGATAATTTATGAATATCGATAAAGATTTACTTTCAACACAAGAAGTTCGATTGCTATGCCAAAAGGCTAAAGAAGCACAATTAGAATTTAAGCACTTTAACCAAGCACAAGTAGATGCTGTTGTAAATGCTATGGTAATTGCCGGTTTTAATGAAGCAGAAAGGTTAGCGAAATTGGCAGTAGAAGAGACCGGATTTGGAAAGGTTGAAGATAAAAAAACAAAAAATACCTTTGCAACTAAATCAGTTTGGGAATCTATTAAGGATTTGAAAACCGTCGGTATTATCGATGTTCAGAAAAATGGTAAAATAGTAAAAATTGCAGAACCAATGGGAGTTGTTGCTGCTTTAATACCTTCTACTAATCCTACTTCTACAGTGATGTTTAAGGCTATAATATCGCTAAAAAGTAGAAATGCTGTAGTAGCAAGTCCCCACCCAAAAGCTCTACAGTGTACATTGGAAGCAGTTAAAGTTATTAAAGAAGCTGCTATAAAAGCAGGTGCACCGGAAGGTTTAATTCAGTGTATGTCTATTCCTACATTAGAGGGGACGGATGCATTGATGAAAGACCCAAATATCGCCGTTATTTTAGCGACCGGCAGTAATGCTATGGTAAAAGCAGCTTATAGCAGCGGTAAACCGGCATATGGTGTAGGAGCAGGAAATGTTCCGGCATTTATTGAAAGAACCGCAAATGTTGTTAAAGCAGTATCTGATATTGTAACAGGTAAAACTTTTGATAACGGTACTTTATGTTCATCTGAACAAGCTATGATTGTTGATAGGCCCATAAAAGAAAAAGTAATTGAAGAAGCAAAAAAATTAGGCTGTTATTTTTGCAACGAATCCGAAAAGAAACAACTTGAGCAGTATGTAATGAAAGGGGGAAAGTTAAATGCCGAAATTGTGGGGAAATCGGCGAAATGGATTGCAGAATTTGCAGGGTTTAAAGTTCCAGAATCAACCAAAATTCTTGTTGCCGAGTGTAACAAAGTTGGCAAAGAAGAATTATTATCGGCAGAAAAGTTATCTCCAATATTAGCTTTTTATACAGTTGACGGCTGGTTAGACGGATGTCATAAATGTATTGATTTGCTAAATTTTGGAGGAATAGGACATACAATGGTTATTCATAGTAACGATAATGATGTCATTATGAAATTTGCAACCGAAAAACCTGCGTTTAGAATATTAGTAAATACTCCAAGTTCTTTGGGTGCGGTAGGATACACAACCGGATTAATGCCTTCGCTTACTTTAGGCTGCGGTACCTGGGGTGGTTCTATTGTATCAGAAAATGTTACTGCCGAACATTTATTAAATATTAAAACTTTGGCTTTTGAAATGAATCCGATAAACAACGGAAAATCGGTTACTTCTTTAGAAAATACAAAATCCGGTTTTATTGTTGGCGGTAATTCTCAGTTTATGGAACAAATTGAAGATAGACTACGCGCAAGAGCCGGAAACCCTCGTTCTGATTTTAATCCTAAAAGTAATAACGTAAAAAATAATGAGACTTTAGGTAGCGGAATTAGTTTAGATGAAGTAAATAAAATAATTAATGGCTTTAAATTTTAACAAAAGTGATTTAAATCATTTTTTTATAATATATTGTTTGTTATATTACATCTAAAAATAGCCGATTTATGAACGAAAATTTTGAAATTAATAAAAAATATTATAAATGGGATATATCTAAGGGGGACTATCATCCAGATATAGATGATAGCTATAAAAAATACAAGCATAAACAAAAAATTATTAAGCGTGCTTTTATTTTTTCTGCTATTGCTATACTGGTTTCTTCAATAATTGTTTTTTTAGCAACTCGATAATTTAAATTAAAATTTCTTTTTTTTTACATTAATTTCAATTATATTTATCTTATTAAAAGTTAAATATTAATGAGCCTTAATAAAAAAGTTAGTTTAACATTTGTCCTTTTATTTGTAGCATTTTTTGGTGATATTTCTTCTCAAACAATTTTAGAACGAACTATTGATAGTATAAGAAATGCTTCAAAAAATTATGTCGGAGAGAAAAAAATCTCTTCATTAATTGATTTGGCATGGGAATATCGCAATGTTGATCCTGCTACTTCTTTAAATATTGCTGATAGCGCAATAAATCTGCTAAAAGAGTATCCAAATGCAAAGTATAAGGGGGTCATCTATAACATTAAAGGTGTAGCTCACACAATTTTAGGAAATTATGATAAAGCACTTGATAATCATTTTGTTTCGCTAAAAATAAGAGAAACTCTTGATGATAAGAAATCAATAGCTGCTTCATTAAATAACATTGCACTTGTGTATCAAGGAGCTAAAAACTATCCTAAATGTATAGAGTATTATGAAAGAGCTTTAGAAATTAAATTAGATTTAGGCGATAAAATAGCAATTTCCGTTACATTAAATAATATCGGAAATATTTACCGTTTAATGAAAAACTATAATAAAGCATTAGAAAATCATGAAAAAGCATATATATTAGTTAAAGATAGTAAAAATTATAATGCGTTATCATTAACTTATGAAAGTTTAGCTAAAGTTTATTCCGATTTAGGAAATCATACTGTTGCAATTGATTATTTTAAAACGGCATTAAAATATTTAAGAGAATTTGGGAATATACAAGGTACTTCGTTACTGCTTACAAGTATAGGTAGGGAGTATTTTGAACAAAATGATTTTGATACTGCGCTTAAAATTTTGTACGAAGCAATTGATATCGGTAAAAAAATTGATACTAAACCTCAATTGGGAGATGCATATCTACTTTTATATGAAATTTATAAACAAAAAAAAGATTACAAAGCTGCGTTAGAGAATTATGTCTCGTATTCGGAAATACATCAAAAAATGTTTAATACCGAACAAAACAAACAGATAGTCGAAATACAAACAAGGTATGAAAACGAAAAGCAAGAAAATAAAATAAAATCATTGGAGTTAGAACAGCAAAGGTCATTTCGTAATTTATTGGTTTTGGGCGTATTTTCGTTTTTGATCTTAAGTTTATTCTTATATCAAAGATACCTTTTAGGCAGGAAAAAAGCGAAGGAGTTAATTGAAAAAAATGTTAAAACAGAAACATTATATAAAATAACAAGTGCTATTAACTCTTCTGTAAATTTAAAAGATTTTTATAGATTAGTGCATGATGCAATATGTGACTTAGTCCCCGCAAAAAACTTTTATATTGCGGTTTTTGATAACGAAACACAAACTGTTAAGTGGCCTTATTACATTGACGAGATAGATACAAATTCCGAATTACGTGAATATGATGAACAAAAATTTGGAAGAGGGATTACCGATTTTTTGATAAAAAAGGGAGAATTACTCCATTTAGACGAGCAAGAGCTTTTGCATTTAGCAAAAATTGGTGAAATTGAGCTTATTGGAACTGTTCCAAAACAATGGCTTGGTGTACCTTTAATTGCTCCGGACGGTAAAACAATCGGTGCCTTAGTTGTTCAAATTTACTTTGAAACAATAAAATATGGTGCAAAAGATAAAGAACTTCTTTCTTTTGTATCTTCTCAGATTGCTTTTGCAATTGACCTTAAAAAGAATCAACAAAAAATATTTGAAAGCGAAGAACGTTTTAGGATGCTTGCCGAAAACGTACCGGGAATAATTTACTTAAGCAAAAATGATAAAAATTATTCCATTATTTACTTAAATGACCAATTTTCAAATATTACGGGTTATGATAAAACTCTGTTTCTTGAACATAAATTAACATTTAATGATATCATACTTCCGGAAGATGCCGAAATAAATAAAAAGGAAGTAGATAAGGCAATTGAAGAAGGAAGATCTTATCATTTTCAATATAGGATAAAAAATAAAAAAGGGCAAATCCTTTGGATGGAAGAGTTTGGCTCGGCAATTATTGTTGAAGGCAAAAACGATATGCTTTTTGAAGGATTTATACTTGATGTTACTGAAAGAATATTAGATGAGCAAAAATTAATTCTTGCAAAAGAGCAGGCGGAAAAATCGGATAAATTAAAGTCTGAGTTCTTAGCGCAAATGTCGCACGAAATCAGAACTCCTATTAATACAATCTTGAGTTTTTCATCTTTATTACGAGATGAATTGGAAGAAAGTATTGACGAAGAGTTGAAATCATGTTTTACGTCAATGAGTAGTGCCGGAAGAAGAATAATTAGAACAATAGATTTAATTTTAAACATGTCTGAAGTTCAAGCAGGAATTTATGATTATGTTTCAAAATACATTAATGTTTCGACTGATTTGTTAGACCCTGTTAGAAATGAACTTGTTTATGTAGCTGCAGAAAAAGGTTTAAGCTTTAACGTAAATATTCAAACTGATGATTTATTTATTTGGGCTGATGAATATACTGTCGGACAAATAGTTAATAACTTAGTTGATAACGCAATAAAATATACCGAGAAGGGGGGAGTAGAAATAAACATTTACAGAAATATTGATTTTAAACTTGTAATTGAGGTTACTGATACGGGGATTGGTATTTCAAGCGATTATCTCCCTATGCTTTTTACTCCGTTTTCTCAAGAAGAACAGGGTTATACAAGAAAGTTTGAAGGGAACGGGTTAGGTTTGGCATTAGTTAAAAAGTACTGCGAATTAAATAATGCAGATATTGAAGTTGAAAGTGAAAAGGGAGTTGGTTCTACTTTTAGAGTAATCTTTTCTTAATAATTTCGACCGAACGGAAATACGTTGCGACCGTTTGGGCGAACTATTTTACTATTATTTTATCTACCAATAAAAAACTATTAAAATTGCGTAAAAATAGCAAATTTTTTTAGCTATTTATTAAACATTTACGGTACAATTTTTGTTATATATATTGAAATTATAAATAAAGGTGAAACGATATGAAGATGGAAATTAAATTATTGGTGATTATCTTATTTACCGTAATGGGGATTACAAATGCCCAAGATTATAAGACCGGAAATGTAAATCCTATTAACGGAAAGATAAGCGGATACTTATTTGACGAACAAACAGGTTCTCCTATTGAATACGGTAATATTGCGGTATTTTCTTTAAAAGATTCCTCGCTAATTACCGGTACTGTAAGTAATAAAACAGGATTTTTTGAAATAGACAACTTAAAATCCGGCAAATATTATTGTAAAGCAAGTTTTATCGGTTATGAGTCAAACATTATAAATAATATTATGATTACGCCAAAAAGTATTGATGTTGATTTGGGGAAAATTACGTTAAGTCAAAAATCAATTACGATGGGGCAGGTTGAAGTTAGCGGTCAAAAAGAAATGTACACTTATAACATCGAAAAAAAAGTTATAAATGTTGATAAGATGCTTACAAGCGTAGGCGGAACGGCTGTTGATATTTTACAAAATATTCCTTCGGTTAACGTTGATGCTGACGGTACTGTTAGTTTACGCGGAAATACTAATTTGACAATATTGGTGGACGGTAAACCAAACGGGATGACTGCTGTTAGTCCTGAAGATGCTTTGGAACAGATTCCGGCAAGCGCAATTGAATCCATTGAACTTGTAACTAATCCATCCGCAAAATATGATCCAGAAGGTACAGGCGGCATAATAAATATTATACTTAAAAAAAATGTAACCACCGGATTTAACGGAATGGTAAGTGCAAATGCAGGAACAAGAGACAAATATACCGGTTCATTAAACTTAAACTATAGAATAAACGGTTTTAACTTTTTCGGCTCGCTTGATAGAAGAAGCAACTATTCGACAAATGTTTCATCTACACAGCGTATTAGCAGCCAACTTCTTGATCAGAACTCTTATGGTACAGGTCAAAGAGGCGGGAGCAGTATTAACTCCGGTTTTGATTATTATATAAATGACTATAATACAATTACATTAAGTTTTCAGAGAAGAAGTTTCGGCGGCAATAGTATCTCAAATTTGCAAAGCCAGCAATATCCGTTTGACGAATCATATTTTGATAGTTTTTACCGTAATAGTAATTCTACACGCGAGATGAACTCAAATAATTACTCTTTTAACTATAAAAAAACATTTGAAGAAAAACAGAGAGAATTTACTGCCGATTTTAGCTATTCGGCAAACAAAATGGATGCAAATTCAATAATTGATCAGATTAATACTGATATGACTAAGCAAACAAAAACGATTTCGCATAACGAAAACTACCAGTATGAGGGCGCAATTAACTATGTTCATCCATTTAGTAAATATAGTAAATTGGAACTTGGCGGAGAAATCGATTCCAGAAATCCGATAATGCACTTTAATTATTTGAATTTATTTGATTACGGCACGATTGAAGATTTAAATAAGAGAAATTATTTTAATTATAAGTTGCAAACTTATGCTGTTTATGCAACCTATAATGACGAATTATTTGATGGGTTTGCATATCAGTTGGCATTACGCGCCGAACAAGCAAATACTAAGTCAACGAGCGAATTAACCGGGTATAGTTACGAAAACAATTATTTCAGTCTCTATCCTTCGGTTCATTTATCGTACCAACCATCACAAATTCAAGAAATACAATTTAGCTATAGTAGAAGAGTTGATAGACCTTCAAACAGACAATTAAATCCTTTTGTTGACTATTCGGATTCATTAAATATCTCCTACGGAAATCCTTACTTAAAACCGCAGTATATTAATTCTTACGAAATTAGTTATGGTTTATATCTCGGTAAAACATCTTTAACTACAAGTTTATTTGTTAAAAATACTAATGACGTAATTTCATCTTATAGTACTTTAGGTGATGACGGAATTAATAGAACAACTTATGAAAATATTGCAAAAAGTACTTCCTACGGAATGGAATTTATAGGAATGCAGCCTATATCTTCGTGGTGGAGATTAAACGCCAATTTATCTGTTTATAAATATACATTTGAAAACAACGGAACGGATATATCGGTATATGATAATTATAGCTGGTCTGCAAAATTGAATAACAGTTTTAGCTTAGGCTATGATATTCAGATGCAATTAATGTTAAATTATAATTCTCCTTCGGTAGCAGTTAGTAGCGGTTGGGGAGGAAATGCAGTTAATTCACAAACAAAATTGGATGCTGTTTATTTTGCTGATTTAGCTGTTAAAAAGGACTTTATGGACGGTAATTTATCTATTATGTTTAGAATTTCGGATATTTTTAATACTCGTAAATATAATTCAACGGTTGACGGGTTTAATTTTGTAACTACAAATAGTAGAACAAATGACAGCAGAAATATTTTCTTAGGAATTTCGTATAGATTAAATATGGGCAAAGTAAAAGAAAGAGAACCAAAACCGTTTAATGAAGGTGATGATTTTTAAGGTTAATGGATATAAATGATTAAAAAACCGGCACAAGATGTCGGTTTTTTGTTTTAAATAATTATGAATATTTTTGTAAAATTTACTATCTTTACGTTCCAAAAAAAATAAGGCTATGGAAAAACAATTCATTAAAAATTGGATTATAAAAAATTCGGCAAATTATGAAAAAATTTTCCCGCAGGATTTTTTAAGTGATGAAAAATTAACAAATATAAAAATGCCCGAAAAGCAGCTTGTTTTAGGCGACTTGTTTTTTGGTTTTTACCAAATTTGCAGTGCTGACGGCGAAGTTTATTTTAACGAAGAAGAAATTTATAAGGCAAAATATATTGTTTATGCAAGTAAGTTAAAACAAAATAGTTTGGATATTCCTATTGAACTAAGTGATATTACTACAGTTGTAAGGAAATATGAAAAGTATTTGGATAGTATAATTATTAAGATTAAACAAGACATTGCAAAAGAACAAGTTAAGATAAAAGAAGATGAAGCGGTAAGGCAAATTTTTAATATAATAAATTTAATTAGGTTTTAGGAGAGCAGCTTGACTGATTTAAATCCACGTATTGTTGATTATATATCGCATCATTTCGGCGAAGAATATTTAAAACTATTTAAAGAGTTTATTCAGATAAATTATTTTCCGTATATACGAATACCAAAACGATATACACATTTAAAAATTGATGAAAAATTAAAAAAATATCATATAAAGCTTGAACCGGTAGATAATGTTCCCGGTGCATTTATTGTTAAAGACGGTATCCATAATATAGGCAAAACATTAGAATTTACAGTAGGAAAGTATTATATACAAAGTTTATCTTCAATGATTCCTCCCATAGTTATGAATCCTACAAAAGAAGATGTGGTTTTAGATTTATGTGCTTCTCCTGGTTCAAAAACAAGTCAAATTGCCGATTATATGGGGTATAGAGGGACATTTTATGCAAATGAAAGCAATTTAGATAGAACAAAAAGTTTAGTGCATAACTTAGATAGAATGGGACTTTCCAATCTGGGCGTAATTATGCAGAAAGGGCAATTATTAAGTAAATATTTTGATAGCAAGTTTGATAAAATTTTAGTTGATGCACCATGTAGTGCATTAGGTATTGTACAGAAAAAAGGAGAAGTCGGTCAACGTTGGTCATTATCCGAAGCAGAGCGTATTGCCGAAATACAGTTTAAATTACTTGTATCGGCTATAAAAATGGCAAAAGTCGGAGGCGAAATATTTTATTCGACATGTACTTTAACATTGGAAGAAAATGAAGTGATGTTGAACAGGATACTAAAGAATTACCCCGTGGAATTAGGCGATATTACTCTTCCCGTAAAATCTGTACCCGGTTTTACATCATTTAATGGCGAAAAATTAAACCCGAGTATTGAAAAATCCAGAAGAATAATTCCTTGGGAAATTACAAGTGAAGGTTTTTTTATTGCAAAATTAATTAAAACAGGGGAAACCGAAAAAAATGCTCCGGCAGTATTAAGAGAAGAAAGGTTTGAAATATACCCGTACGATCATCATGTTGTTAAGCATTATTTAGGTGGCATAGCTAAACATTACGGAGTTAAACCCGAAGTTTTTGAAAATTTTAGATTTTTACTTAAAGGAATGGATGTATTTATAATCGATTCGTTATGGGAAGCTGAAAATCTTTCAATATTTGAGAGAGTAGGTTTAAAATTAGGAAGCATAGATAAAAGGAATAAACCTCATCTTCATAGTATTGCAGCTCGAATTTTAGACGAACAAATTACAGAAAATATAATTGTTTTAGAGGAGAAAGACGACTTAAAAACTTATTTTAGCGGCGGCACAATTAAACGTATATTTAAACCATACGGACATGTTGTTGTTAAGTATGAAGAATATATTATTGGTACGGCATTAGCATTACCGGAAGG
>CALGLM010000431.1 GCA_937930275.1 uncultured Ignavibacteria bacterium | reverse complement strand
CCACCGAGATCTACACTCTTTCCCTACACGACGCTCTTCCGATCTACTTTATAAAAAATTTCAATCATCGGGTTAATTTGTTTTACTTCTTTAGGTACGGTCTTTTTTACGGAAATTTCGCTTAATCTTGCCTTTGTTGTTTTCTTTTGATAATTAATTATTGAAAGAGTAAAGAACCAATCGTTAAGCTCTTCAAAGTTTTCTTTACTGTAATACCAAATACCTTCGTAATAATTAACACCAAGATATGCCTTAATAAAATCATCGGCAAATAGTTTTTTTATAAACTTTCCTTTAGTTTTGTTTATTACGTCTTTCTCTTTGTTGTTAGATTTTAATGCAATGCAAGACAACTCTTTTTCGGTAAAAGTATATAAATCTTCGTTATACTCAAATAGTAAGTTTAATAATGCTATCTCTCTATAAATATCAACATTTCCTCTTCCAAGGCGAGATAGAATAAGTCGTACTGGCATATCAAGTTTTAGCTTTGTTATATAGTTACTTTTATTTATTTCGCCGGTTTCGTTAAATAATTCTTTTAACAACCTTATTGTAATCCACAATAAAAATATTGTAGCATTTTCTTTGCTATGTGATTTATTATACAGTAAATAGTATTTTTCAACCTGTTTTCCATAAAATGGTTTATCAGCAGTTTCTATATTACCGAGCATTTTGTTGGTTTCTTTAATGGCATCAAGTACTAAATCAAATTCAGTCAAAATATTTGTAATTTTAACCGATAGCCCTAAATTTTCTTTTACTTTATTTATAAAATAATAAAATTTGTTGCGAATAATTTTTGCGTTTTCCTCGTAACTATCCGAACTTGCTTCTATAAATGTATCTACAAATATTCGTGCAAAACGATTTTCAAACATACTTGACAAAGCAGTATGAATAGGGGAAAGTTTTAGTTCGGCAATTGCTTCGTCTAAGTTTGTAATACCGCTAAAGCTATATTTGTTAGCCAATTCTTTATATAACCCCGAAGTATCATAAACCTCACTAAAATCCAAATAAATTTTGTATTTAAAGGCATTTAACGAAACTTCAAAACCATTATTAAAAAAGTCTTTGCCTTCTCTTATAAAGTACAAATTACTTATGTGTTCTTTAAAAATATAGTAGTGATTTTCGGTTGTTTTTATACCAAGCGCTTCAAAAATAGTTACCGATTTAAGATATTTGTTATCACCCGCACCAACAAGTTTTGGTGTACTTGTGTAAATTTTGCCGGCAGTATCTTTAAACCTATTATTATAGAATACTAAAACTTTTTCACCGAATGCCATATTTGTATAAGCAAAAACGTCTTCGTTAACATAACCGAATTCATCAATAAAATCAAAAAACCAAAAATTATGCACATGAGCAAATAAATAGCGCTTTTTCATTAACGGGAATAATTCTCTCTCGTGTCGCTCAATTAAGTAACCATTGGGGGATTCGTTATAATATGCTCGTTTATATTCCATTCCATATTTTTCGGTAAAACCTTCAACTTGTCCGTGACCAAACATCGGTAAACCGGGAAGAGTTAGCATTAATGTGGCAACTCCGAAATATTTATCGTCAAAACCGAATTGTTTTATTGCTGTTTCTTCATCGGGATTGCTCATAAAATTTACGTAACGTTTTAATATCTCGGGTTCAAATTCCAGTGTGTTAGTAATTAAATCGCGGTATTTGTCATTTTCTTCTTTCATAAGCATGTGCATAAAAGCCGAATTATAAACTCTATGCATTCCTAAAGTTCTTACAAAATATCCTTCAAGAAGCCAAAATGCTTCGGCAAGTAACAAAGTATCCGGCATTTCGCTATTAATCCTATCCACAACTTCACGCCAAAATTCAATGGGGAATAAATCATCAAATTGTTCGCGTGTTAAAGCATAATCGGTTCTTGTCGGAATATCGCCGCCGCGTCCGGGTTGAGGATACCATAATCGAGAAAAATGTTTTTTTGTTAATGTCATGGCAGCATCAAAACGGATGATTGAGAATTTACGTGCAACAGAAAATATTTGGTCAATAACTGCTTGACGTACTTCATGTTTAAGCATGTCTAATTGTGCCGTATCATTCCAAGGCATATTTGTACCGTCATTTCCGTGATAAATATATCTTGTATCACCGCTTCGCTTATCAACTCTTTTAAATACAACGGCTGCATCGGATTTGTTAAAATAACCGTCTTCGATGTGTAACTCTATATCCGGATTATCGGAAAGGTTAGGACCGTTAAACTTATAATTAGGGTAGGGTAAATCTCTTCTTTGTATAAAATAATCGGGTTTTTCTATTATCCATTTTGAAAATATTCCTGTATGGTTGGGCACCATGTCGCTGGCAAGTCTAATACCCCGTTGCTTAGCACGATAATTTAAGTTTTCGTAAGCACTTTCACCGCCTAAATCGTTAGCAATTGTATAATCGTACAACGAGTACGCCGATGAAATTGCATCTGGGTTTCCCATTATATGTTTTATTTGTTTTGAGGCGCTGCTTCTTTCCCAAATGCCAATTAGCCATAATCCGGTAAAATTCCATCTTGCAAGTTGGTCTAATTCGCTATCCGGTATCTCATCTAATCTGCTTATTTTTCTATTGTATTTTTTAGAAAGCTGATCTAACCAAACGTAAGTATTTTTTGCTAATATTACTATTTGCGGCATCCAATCCAAATCTTTTGTGAACTTCTCCGGTTCTTCGTAATCTTGCAAACTTTCTTTTCCGTAGCTGTATAAAGATTTGCCAATAAAAACTGTATCATCAATATTATCACCCAATTTATATTTAGGTACAACTGTTGGTGCACCGCCTCCGCCTCCGCCCATAAATGTCGGAGGTAAAATTTCTTCTCTTTTTAAATCGAATGTTAATAGAATTTTATTTGCAAATTTCTCTTCTATTAAAACTTGCCATTTTGTTTTAATAAACTCCAATTGAGCTTCAATATTTTCGGGATTGTTCAATATCGGAGTTTTTAGCATAGTTATAATATCTTGATTTTCCGGACCAAAAGGTTTTTCTTTCTTAAAAAAATCTTCTAAAAGTAATATTGTTTTATTGTATAGCTCTTTGTTATAAAAATAATTTTCGTCAAATAATTCGGAAATTTCTTTGTTTGCAGGATTAAAGTTTGCAAAATACAACATTATTATTTCTTCAACTGACGTTTCAATATTCGGTTTATTTCCGGAAAATGAATTTAAGTATTCAAAAATACTCGCTTTCCCTTTATAAACGTCCAAAGGAGGGAAAAGGGAATTAAATTCAAACAATATTTTTCTAAAATTATCTTCGCCAAGTTTTGCGTTTAAAAAATTTGTCGCTCTGTTAAAAACTCCGGGGTTTTCTTTATCTTCGTATTCACGTATTATAAAATGAAATATTTCGTCTAATAATCCGGCACTATAAATTTGGCTTACTTTAACTTTTTTCTCATCCGGACGTTTTTCGTTAAATGAATTAGTAAATTTACGAACTGCTGCATTATTTGCAAATACTACATTTCCTGAAATAGAGAAAAAAGAATCATCAAAATTATACTTTTGCCGACTCTGCTTTGATACGTGGAATTCATAAGTAGCAAATCCCTTCATATTTGATTTTATTTCAGCCGAAATTTTCTTTTTCAGAGCCATTTTTATCTCCTATTGTGCAAATAAAATAATATACAATCTACAAATATAATTAAATGTTTTATTTATTGCTTATATAATAGTTGTAATAAAATTGTTAAAATTTGTAATATTTATAATATCTTAAAAGAAGAAATGAGAAGGTAAAAAACTATGAAGATTTGTTAACTAAATAATTCACCTACAAGGCGAGTAAAAATTACTTTTTGGTCAAGGTTAGTCGATTTAACGGCTAAATCTGCTGAAAGAAGAGCATTTATAGCTTTTTGTATTTTTTGTTCACTACGGAAATTTATGGCTTTAAGGCAACTTTTATAAAAATATTCGGAAGTATCAGCTTTGGCAGCTGCTTCTTTAGGCGAAAAATCTTTTTTTACAAGTTCAATGCTTTGCATTATTGTTATAAAATACTTGTTCAAAGTAGCAAGTAACATTAATAAATGATTACCGTTATGCATTAAGTTATATCCAATTAATAACACTTTTTCTTTTTGACCGGAACTAATTGCATCTAATAAATTAAAAATAGTGTACTCTTTTGTATTTGAAGCTAAAGAATTAATTAAATCAATACTGATTTTTTTGTTTTCGCCAAGGTAATCAAAAAACTTTTTAATTTCTTGTTCAAGTCTATTTTTGTTTTCGCCGACAATATCAACAAGAGCGATTGCTTCATCGTAATCAATAGATAAATTATTTTTTTTGACTTCTTTAATTACCCAATTAATTAGATCAGTTCCTCGCATCTCTCTTGCTTCAAATGCCCACCCCTCGGAAGCTATTGTTTTATAAGGCTCTGTATTTAGAGAACTTATTTTATCGTTATAAGTAATTACCAAGTAAGTAAATTCGGATGGATTTGATACATATTCGGTTAAAACTTTTTTATCGGCTGCATTTTCAAGATTTTTTAAAACCACTAATTTATAATCACCGCTAAAAGGGTATGTTAAAGCCGAAGCTATATATCTATCTATTTCTTCTTTTTTATCTATTCTTACAATTTCTTTATCAAAATCGGAATTTATTAGCGGACTTAAAGCTTGAATAACGTCATCAGCCGCTTTTTCAATTTCGTAAGAATCGGCTCCAAAGATAAAATAGACAGGTAAATAAGAACTGTCGGATAAGTGTTCATATATTTGGGATATATGAAATGCTTCGGCTTTTACGAAAGTACCCTTTTGTTTCATTTATTTTATTACTTTTTTAATGTTGATTTTATTTATAACTACATCAACAAAAGGTTTATTTCTATCAGGACTAACAGCTACTTTTCCGATAGCTTGAACTACTTCAAAACCTTTTATAACTTCGCCAAAAATAGTGTGTCTATCATTTAAGTGCGGTGTAGGAACAAGTGTAATAAAAAATTGACTGCCGTTTGTGTTTGGACCACGATTAGCCATTGCCAACAATCCCGGTCTATCGTATCTTAATGAAGGGTCAAATTCATCTTCAAATGTTTCGCCGTAAATACTGCGTCCTCCCATTCCTGTACCTGTAGGGTCACCGCCTTGTATCATAAATCTATCTATTACTCTATGGAAAATAACTCCGTTATAGTAATCTGAAGTTGAAAGACCAACAAAATTTTTAACTGTTTTTGGTGCTAATTTGTGGAATAATTCTATTTCTATTGTTCCCATAACGGTTTCCATTTCAGCTACCAAAACCTCGTTCTCTTTTAAATCCATAAGTGAATCCAATTTAACCTCATCTATTTTTATTTGAATATTATTAGTGTCAATTTCATTCTGTGCGTTAATAACAGTTGTTAAAAAACAAAAAAGTATAAATAATGAATATTTTAGCATAACAACCTCTACCTTTAATTTATGGATTTATAATGTTTAAATACAAAAATAATAAAATAATAAGTCCAATAGCAATACGGTAAAATACGAAAACATAAGTAGAATTCTTTTTAAGGAAGTTGATTAAAAATGCTATTGCAAAGTATCCGCTAATTGCAGAAACAATAGTTGCAATACCGAGTGTAAGAAAACCGGAGTGGTCTAAATTTTTATACTCGTGGTAAAATTCTAATAATCCGCTTCCTAAAACTGCCGGAACGCTTAATAAAAATGAAAAACGAGCAGCCGTTTCTCTTTTTAGCCCTAAAAACAATCCTGCCGTAATAGTTGTTCCGCTTCTTGATGAACCCGGAATTAAAGCTAAGGCTTGGGCAAAACCAATTAATACAGCATCAAGCCAAGTAATTTTTTCAATTCCTCTGGCAAATTTACCAAATTTTTCGGCACCCGCTAAAATAATACCCAATACAATTAAAGATGTTGCAATTACGTAAAGATTTTTAGTGAAATGTCCTTCTATAAAATCTTTAAACCCTAAACCAATAATAACAACGGGAATGCTACCTAAAATGATAAACCAACCAAGTTTAGAATCCAAAGACTGATTAGAAAAAGATTTAGGTTTTATCAAATTATCTTTAATAAAACCAATAAAGATGCGGTATAAATCTTTCCAAAAATAAATTAATACTGCAGCCATTGTCCCTAATTGAATAACTGCCATAAAAGCAGTCCAGCTTTCGGGGTCCTTATCGCTAATTACTCCCATTAATTTGCCTGCAAGGGTTAAATGACCTGTGCTACTGATGGGTAAAAACTCGGTTAACCCTTGTATAACTCCTAAAACAATTGCTTCGATTAAATTCAATGGTAACTCCTAAAATAAGTAAGTAATTCCTAATTTCACGGCAAAAGTAACTCCGTTTAAAGTAACTTCGGTTTTATTAATTGAATCATATAATTTTTTTTCGCCTTCAGGATTTCCTGAAATATCGTATCTAAAATCTACTGCGATATTTGCATACATATCTTCACTTAAAAGAGTATTCCCCGATGCGCGCAATACAAATCCAAAGCCGGTTGATTTGTAATTTGACGAATGTTGTAAATTAGGCATCTTTTCGTCTAAAGAAACAAACCTTGGACCAATACCTCCTCCGAATTTGAATTGATATCCTTCACCGCCTACTAAATAATAAGCCAGTAATGAAGGTTTAATATGCAAGTAAGATATATCGTAGTTTCCTACATACGACGCCGTATTAAACGAATAAATAACGTTTGAGTAGTCAATTGCAAAACCTAATTTGTCATTTAAGTTATATCCCAACTCTCCGTAAAACTCAACCGCACCGTTAAAATCTGCAATTCGGTTTCCGGGCGGGGCAAAATTAGTATTTACATATTCGGTAAAAATAGGAGAGTTTATGACATTAAAGCCCATTCCTGCCGAAACTTCTATTTGCCCATACATTCTTGAAGTAAAAACAATTAATAAAATTAAAATTACTTTTTTCATTTACTATCTCTACTTGATTTAAGTACCGAAATAAAATCTTCGGTATTTCCGCCTTCATTTTTTTGGCGTAGATTAATATAAAAAAAGAAAAATAATGCAAACCCGATAAATACAATGTATGAAATAAAATGAGTAAGTATTGCATATGCAGCTGCGGCTTCTTTACCAAAAGTAAAAAGTTCTACTAATATAAAAATCGAAATTGCATGATATGAGCCGGTCCCTCCCGGAGTGGGAATAATAACACCAAAAGAACTTAATGCGGAAATTACCCAAGCCATGGCAAAAGTAATCTCCTTTGTTTCGTTAAAATTAAACATTAACAACCCAACCTGAGTAGTATAAGCATATAGAAATATAATAATGAAGGATAATATAGTTGTATAAATCCAATTTTTATATCCTTTTATACTTGCAATGCCGGCTAAAAGAGTATGGAAAATATAATCTGTTTTATTTGCTATTTTTGGAGAGATAAAACTTAATTTTTGTATAAATTTTTCGGATACTTCTTTTTTCCATACACTAAATACAATTATAAAAAGAATAAATATAAAAGAAAATACCAATGCAAATACAATTGTTGATTTTAACCAAATTACGTCCTTAAAAAGGTCCCCCTGATATAAAAATAAACTTGCTATTACTGTAAAAACAAGCATAATAACGTCAATAACTCGTTCTATAATAATTGTCCCCAACATTGAAGAACGTGATATTCCTTCCCATTTACCAATAAATAATCCTCTATAGACCTCACCTAAGCGAGGTATTACGCAATTAACACCGTAGCCAATCATTGTGGCGCCAAAAAAATTAACGGTTTTAGAGTTTTCTTTTATTGATTTGGTCATTATTTGCCATCTTAACGAGCGTAAAAAGTGCGAGCTAATAAATAATACAAAAAATAAAATCACATATCCGATATTTGCATTATAAATTAGGTTTATTGATTCTTTTATGTTAATACCCTTTAATGCAAAGTAGAGGAATAAAATCATCAATAAAAAGGGGAATATTAATCCAATATATTTTTTTGCGTACTTTTTAATAAGTTATTCTCCAAATAAAAAAATATAAAACTTTAAAATACGAAAAAAAATAGAATAAACTGCACAAATAATATAGGTGAATCCCTTTTTAATAAATAAAAAGAATGGTTTTACAGAATCAATCATACTTCTATTAATGCAATAATTATTTGTAACCTTAATAATTTGTTATAAAAATAATGTAAAATTGATTAACTTTAAAGCTTAAATATTTTTTTTCACGGCGTTAATAATATGAAAAAAGTTCTTATTTTAGGTTCTACAGGCTCAATTGGCGTAAATACCTTAAATGTTATTAGGGAGTTTAACAGTTTATTTACAGTTGAGGCAATAACAACCAACAAAAATATTGAACTGTTAGTTAAGCAAATTGAAGAATTTAAACCGAAATTTGCGGTTGTAACAGACAGAAATGCCGCCGAAAAAATTAAAAGTACTTACTTTGGTAAAACTAAAATATTAAGCGGGAAAGAAGGACTGATAGAAATTGCAAAAAATTCCGATTATGATATTTTAGTTTCTGCGTTGGTGGGATTTGCCGGACTTGCACCGACAATTGAATCAATTAAAAGAAGTAAGCGTATTGCTTTGGCTAATAAAGAAACATTAGTTGCAGCCGGAAAATTAGTTTTAGACCTTTGTGCTAAATATCATGCTGAAATTATACCGGTGGATAGCGAACATAGCGCCATATTTCAGTGCTTGGTAGGAGAAAAAGAAAAGAGTATAAAAAAAATAATTTTAACGGCTTCCGGAGGACCTTTTTTACACAAAAGCAAAGAGGAGTTAAAATCGGTAACTTTACAGGAGGCATTAAATCATCCGAATTGGAATATGGGGAGTAAAATTACAATAGATTCGGCAACAATGATGAATAAAGGGCTGGAAGTTATCGAAGCCCGTTGGTTATTTGATGTAAGTTTGGATAAACTTAATGTTATTATTCATCCCCAATCAATAATTCACAGTATGGTTGAATTTTCTGACGGTGCTATAAAAGCACAGTTAAGTTCTCCCGATATGAAAATACCTATTCAGTATGCTTTAAGTTATCCTGATAGATTTAATAGCAACTTTGTTGAAACAGATTTTGTTAAATTAGGTAAACTTACTTTTTTTGAACCGGATTTCGAAAAGTTTAAATGTTTAAAACTTGCATATAGCGTGTTGGAACAAGGGGGTGTTTCCGCGTGTATATTGAATGCGGCAAACGAAATTGCAGTAAGCAGGTATTTAGTAAATAAAATAAAATTTGTTGATATACCGGAGTACATTGAGAAAGCTTTAAATACAATCCCAAATACAAAAGAATTTGATTTAGAGACAATTTTTGAAGTTGATTTAAAGACGAGAAAATTTTTAATTGAGAATATTAATTAGGAGCATTATATAGATGGATTATATAATTTATTTTGTTATTACAATTGCTATTTTAGTATTTGTACATGAATTAGGACACTTTTTAGCAGCTAAACTTTCCGGAATGCGAGCCGAAGTATTTGCAATCGGTTTTGGAAAAAGATTGTTCGGCTGGAATAAAATAATTGGCTTTACTTGGGGTGAGCTTCCAAAAGATTTTGACGGTGGCGATAATACCGATTATAGATTATGTTTATTACCTTTAGGCGGTTACGTTAAAATTTCCGGTATGATTGATGAGAGTTTTGATACAAAATTTGCGTCAAGCGAACCACAGCCCTATGAATTTCGTGCTAAATCTACGCCGAAAAAACTGTTTGTAATTACTGCAGGCGTTTTAATGAACTTTTTATTAGCGCTTATTATTTTTTGGGGGATAAATTTTTTCCATGGCAAGCAGATTATTAAAACAACTACTTTGGGTATTGTTGAAAATGAGACAATTGCAAAAGAATCCGGTTTTAAATCATACGATAAAATTTTAAAGGTTAACGGTGTTAAAGTTAATGATTGGGAAGAGGTAATTACGGCATTTTTAATAAACAATGTCGGTAGAGATATAAAAGTACAAGTTTTACGTTCAGGCGAAAAAGTTGATTTATTTATTAGTAAAAATAAAATTAAAAAGACAAGTAAAAGTAATTTCTTTTTACCGATAGGTAATACTGCCCCGGTAATTACGGACGTAATGAAAGACAGTCCGGCGATGACTGCAAAAATAAAAGCCGGCGATATTATATTAAGTATTAAAGATAGTGCTATAACCAGCAGCAGACAAGTTATAGGTTTAGTTTCGTCATCAAAAAATATTCCGATAAATTTAAAATTATTGCGCGGTAAAGATACTATTAACGTTAGCACTACTCCATCATTTGAAGGTAAAATAGGTATAGCTTTAGGTGATGTTTATGACGGACCTATAGATTATAAAAAATATGGTTTTTTTAGTGCATTTTCTGTCAGTTTTGATAATATGATGAATTTGACGGGCGTAACATATATGATGTTTCGTAATGTTATTGCCGGTAATGTGGAATTTAATAAAGTTTTTGGCGGTCCGTTAAAAATTGCTCAATTTGCTGCTAAATCTGCCGAAAGCGGAATACTTTCTTTCTTATCGTTTTTAGCGGCATTAAGCTTAAGTTTAGCCATATTAAACATTTTACCTTTTCCTGTTTTAGACGGCGGTCATTTTGTTATTATTTTAATAGAAGGGCTAATTAAACGAGAACTTCCGATAAAAGTAAAAATTGCAATTCAAAATGCCGGATTTGTGATTTTAATGCTTTTAATGGTATTTATTATTTATAACGATATAATTAGTCTTTAATTTTTTTTACGGAAATGAATAGTTTTAAGTTAGTTTCTAACTATGCCCCTTCCGGTGACCAGCCACAAGCTATTGAGGCTTTATATGAAGGATTGAAAAGGGGTGAAAAGCACCAAGTTTTGTTGGGAGTGACCGGAAGCGGAAAAACTTTTACAATTTCCAATATTATTGAAAAGTATAATAGACCGACTTTAGTTATATCACATAATAAAACTTTGGCCGCACAATTATACTCTGAATTAAGATCATTCTTCCCGAATAATGCTGTCGAGTTTTTTATAAGTTATTATGATTACTATCAACCTGAAGCATATGTGGTTAAAAGAGATTTATTTATTGAAAAAGATTTTTCGGTAAATGAAGAAATTGATAGATTGAGATTAAAAGCTACTACAGCATTAATTGAAGGAAGAAACGATGTAATAATTGTAGCAAGTGTTAGCTGTATTTACGGAATAGGAGCTCCTCAAGAGTATGCAAATCAAATAATAGTCTTAAAAACCGGTCAAGAGATACCGAGAAAAGAGCTATTAAGAAAATTAATTGATATTTACTATGTTAGAAATGATATAGAATTTTCCAGAGGTACGTTTAGAGCAAGGGGTGACGTAATTGAAATAATCCCGGCATACCAATACGAAGAAGCTGTTAGAATACAGATGTGGGGAGATGAGATTGAAAAAATTTCTATAATCGATTCAATTACGGGGAATGTGCTTAGAGAAGTGGAGTCGGTTCCTATATTTCCCGCAAAATACTTCGTAACCACTAAAGATCAGGTTGAAAAAGCACTTGTTACAATTGATGAAGAATTAAGAGAAAGATTAAAATATTTTTGGGCACAAGAAAAGTATGTTGAAGCTCAAAGAATTGAGCAGCGAACACGATTTGATATGGAAATGATTAGAGAAATAGGATACTGCGGAGGGATTGAAAACTATTCCCGGCACATGGATGCACGACCTCCGGGAAGTCGTCCTTACTGCTTATTTGATTATTTTCCTAAAGACTATTTATTAATTATTGATGAAAGCCATGTTACCGTTCCTCAAATAAGGGGAATGTACAACGGAGATAGAAGCAGAAAAGAAGTTTTGGTTGAGTACGGTTTTAGACTTCCTTCTGCATTGGATAACCGACCTCTTAAATTTGAAGAATTTGAAAATTTGGTTAACCAAGTAGTTTATGTAAGTGCTACTCCGGCTGATTATGAACTTCAAAAGAGCGGCGGAAGTTTTGTTGAACAAATTATTAGACCGACAGGCTTATTAGATCCATTAATTGAAGTACGTCCGGTAAAAAATCAAATTGATGATTTAATTGCAGAGATAAAAAAACGTATAGCAAAAAATGAAAGAATATTGGTTACAACGTTAACTAAAAAGATGGCTGAAGATTTAACCGATTATTTAGAAAGACTTAATATAAAGGTTAGATATATACACAGTGATGTTGATTCATTAGAACGTGTTGAAATTATTCGTGATTTACGAATTGGTGATTTTGATGTATTGGTAGGTGTTAACTTGTTGCGTGAAGGGCTTGATTTACCCGAAGTATCTCTTGTAGCTATTATTGATGCCGATAAAGAGGGGTTTTTACGAAGTGAACGATCTTTAATGCAAACAGCAGGAAGGACAGCGAGAAATAGCAACGGTATTGTGATAATGTATGCGGATAAAATTACCGACAGCATGAAAAAGACAATTGACGAAACAAATAGAAGACGGAAACTTCAGCAAGAGTATAATGTTAAAAACAATATAATACCAAAAACAATATTTAAATCCAAAGAAGAAATATTAAATTCAACATCAATTGCTGATGTTAGAAAAAAGGAAATCGAAAAACCGGATTATGCACTTAAAGCAGCTGAACCGATAATTAAATATATGTCAACAGACCAGAAAAAAGAATTAATTGACCAATTGACTGAAGAGATGTTAAATGCGGCTAAAGATTTGGAATTTGAAAGAGCTGCTGCGTTGCGTGACGAAATTGAAAATTTAAAAGTTTTAATGAAATAATATGAAAAGTATTTTGTTTGCTTTTATTATTTTCTCATCTGTTTTTGCACAAGAGGATGGAGCTTTTAAAATTGCAAGATTAAAATATAACGGCGGCGGCGATTGGTATAACGATCCTTCGGCAGAAGTTAATTTACTAAAATTTGTTCAAGAAAATCTAAAATTAAAAGTAAAGCCCGATTACGTTTTTGTAGAAGCTAATTCTAATGATTTATTTATGTATCCGTTTTTGTTTATTACCGGACACGGCAATATAGCATTTTCTGATTCGGAAGTTAAAAAACTTAGAATGTATCTGGATAAAGGCGGCTTTATTTTTATTGATGACGACTATGGATTAGATAAAGCGATTAGAAGAGAATTTAAGAAGATATATCCTGAAAAAGAATTTTATGAGCTCCCTTTTAACCACCCGATCTATAATATTTTTTATAAATTCCCAAACGGAGTGCCAAAAACTCATGAACATGACGATAAAACTCCAAGAGGATTTGCGATTGTTGATAAAAATAAAGTGAAAGTATATTATACCTACGAAAGTAATCCGAGTGACGGTTGGGCTGACCCGGAAGTACACAACGACCCGCAGGATAAAAGAATTGAAGCTCTTAAATTTGGTGCTAATATTATTTTATATTCATTAACAAATTAATTAATATTGTCAGATAATAACTTAAATATTGTTTTAACAAAATTAAGAAGTTTTTATATAAAAAAACTTAATGCGGATATATTTGCTAAAAGCCTATTTGCAATTTCCGTAATATTATTGCTGGTATTTGGTTTAATAGTTACAGAATCGTTATTTTATTTTTCAATGAAAGAAAGAACGGCAATTGTATTTGGATTTTTTGTTTCTGTTTTATTAATTTTAGCTTATCTGGTTTATTTGTTTTTTGGGGGTAAGTTAAAATATAATTACGGTACAACCGCAAAAAATATCGGTGAGTTTATACCGGAGGTAAAAGACGAGCTTTTGGATGTGTTACAATTACTTGAAAAAGATAAAAACAATCCTTTTGTGCAAAAAGCATTTGAAAATTTGTTCAAAAAAATTGAAAATATTGATTTTCTAAGTTTTATAGATAAAAGTTATATTAAAAAAAAATCTGTCTGGTTAATTAGAATAATTATAATTTTTTCTATTGCTTTGTTCTTCTTTCCTTCGTTATTTAACGCTTCGGTAAGATTAATGAAATATGATGTTAATTTTACTCCTCCGCCAAAATATTCGTTTATCATTGTTCCGGGTAATACAAAAATTACTAAAGGGGATAATGTAACTTTTAGCATTGAGGTTAAAGGGGCAAACATTGATGCGCTGAACTTTTACTACAAATTTGCCGAAGAATCTGAATTTAGAAATGTTGTGTTACAAAAAGAACAGGAAAATGTTTTTAAGAATAAGATGTTAAAAATAACGTCTTCTTTAGAGTACTTTGTAAAAGCAGAAGATATTGAAAGTGAACATTACAAGATAAATGTAGTAAACAAACCATTGATCTCGAGTTTTGAATTAACAATTAACCCGCCAAGCTACTCAAAGATAAGTCAGTCGGTTCAAAAAGATAACGGTAATATAAGGGCTATTAAAGGAACACGAGTAAATGTAAAATTATATTCTTCAAAAGAATTAAATAAGGCGTATTTAAATTTTAATGATAGTATTAAAATAAAGTTAAATATTACTAACAGCTTTGCGGAAGGTATATTTACCTTAAATCAAAGCGGTTTTTACAGCATGATAATTGAAGATAAGCAAGGAAATACAAACGAAAATCCTATAAAGTACGGAATTGAATTAATTGCCGATAATTTACCTGAAATTGAAGTAGTTTCGCCAAATAAAGATATTAACTTACCTCAAGATAACAAAGTAGCCTTTATAATTAAAATTAAAGATGACTTTGGATTTTCTAAACTTTACTTAAACTACAAGTTGAATTTTAGTAAATTTATTGCAGCCGATGATTTAACAAAAGAAAAGTATAAAACTCAAAATATTGAAATTGACTTAAAGAAAAATGAACAAGAAGTTTATTTCATTTGGAATCTATCCCCGATTATGCTTGCCGTTGAAGATGTTTTAACATATAATTTTGAAGTTTTTGATAATGATAATATTAGCGGATTTAAATCGGTAAAATCTGCCGAATTTGCAATACGCGTACCCGGATTGGATGAAGTATTTCAAGATGCGGACAAGTTGCAAAATGAAGCAGAAAAAAAACTGACAGAATTGTATAAGGAAGCAGAGAAATTAAATAAGGAACTTGATAAAATAAGTGATTTGCTTAAAAAAGATAAAAAAGATATATCTTGGGAAGAAAAAGAACAAATAAAACAAGCTGCCGAAAAATTTGAAGAATTAACCGCAAAAACTGAAGATATAAAAGAAAAACTTGCAGAGACGCAAAATAAATTAGAAGATAAAAACTTGCTTTCAAAGGAAACTTTGGAAAAATATATGGAATTGCAAAAGCTTATGAATGAGCTTAGCAACGAAGAAATGCAAAAAGCATTTGAAAAGCTTAATCAAGTGCTAAATAATATGAATAGAGATAAAGTGCAGGCAAATTTAGAAGACCTTAAAAAGAATGAAGATTTATTTAAAAAGAGTATTGAAAGAACATTAAATTTGCTAAAAAGAATGAAAGTTGAGCAAAAAATAGACGAGCTTACAAAAAGAACTGAAGACTTAGAACAAAGACAAAATGAATTAAATGAGCAAACCGAAAAAAGCGATTTAAATAATAATACGGACAAAAAAGAGTTACAAAAAAAACAAG
>CALGLM010000430.1 GCA_937930275.1 uncultured Ignavibacteria bacterium | reverse complement strand
AAAAGTTAATGTTTTGTTTAATACTCCTTCGGGAAACCATAACTGGGAGTTTTGGACTAAAACCGTAATAAAACACTTAGATTATTTTGATAAACTTGTTAAGGAAAAATAGCGTCAAGTTTTAATTATTGTGCTTTAGCTTGTATAAAACAAATAAAAGTTTTATAATTAAGAACTAAATAAATAATTTGTTGTATGGATGCAATAAGAATAATAAGCGGAATAATATTATTTCTTTCTTTAACCGGCAATATGACCGGAGCAAAAAAAGGATTAAAAGCAGCTGTTAGTCAATATAAAGAAAAACCAAAAACATATTTGCAAAAACTGCCTCCTAATATTTCTGCTTTAATTTTATTATTAATTGTACTCGGAATATTCGGAATAGGTACAATTTCGTTAGATAATAAATACGTTATTTATAGAGTTATAGGACTTTTTTTATTTGGGTTGGGTTCTTATCTGCAAATTTATTCGTTTAAAGCTATGGGGGATAGCTACTCGCAAGAAATAATAATATTTAATAAGCATAAGCTTGTAACTAACGGAATTTATAGATATTTACGACATCCTCAGTATCTGTTTCAGATAATTAGCGATTTGGGCGCTGCTGTTGCTTTAAGCAGTTATTTAGTTTTAATAATTGTTCTTTTAGCAGAAATACCGTTATTCTTTTTACGTGCCAAATTGGAAGAAAATTTACTTGCAAGGCATTTTGCAAGCGAGTATGAAGAGTATAAACGTAAGGCAGGCTTTTTATTGCCTAAATGGGGTAAATAATGATTAAAAAAATATCGATTATCTTTTTTGTTCTAATTAGTTTGGTAGTTTCGGCGCAAAATAAAGTAACATTAGTTGTTGAAGGAGAAAACAAAGCATTTCCGATTTCTTCTTTTGAATCGAATAATTTACTTTATTGTTCGGCAAAGAATATTGCAATGGGGTTCAATTCTAATTACTTTTATAATAAAGAAGCAGGTAAGTTGGAAATAAAATTTAAAAATTTTAATGTTAAATTTACCGCCAACAACCATTTTATTATTGTAACCGATAGAAGAGATAACAACCAAAACGTTTACCAACTTCCCCAATCTGTAAAAAATGTAAACGAAGATTTGTTTATTCCTTTAGATTATACTCTGGAATATTTATCTTACGCATCGGGTAAAACTGTATCGTACGATAAAAACAGCCAAACAATTATTGTAGGCGATGCAGATAAAATTGAATTAATTACAAAAACAAATGAAGAGCCGCCAAAAACCGAAACTACAAAGGAGATTAAAAACAATTTTGAATTAAACGAATTGGAATATAAAGTTAAAGCAAACGGAACTCTTGTTACTATAAAAACCGATAAAAAAGGAGTGAAATTTTCGGCCAAATATCAAGCTAATCGATTAAAAGTTACTTTAAGTAATATTTCGATTAATCCGGAAATTATTATACATCAAGCCGAAGCCGGAATAATTAAAAAAACCGATTTTAACGGGACAGAGAGTGGCGGTGAACTTGTTTTTGAACTGGAAGAAGGAAGTTACTCCGCACATGACATTTTTAGAGATACTGAAAGTAATAATATTATTGTAGCTATACATAATAAAAAGCTTAAACAAGTAAAAAAAGACGATAATAAACTTAAAGACAAATGGAATTTTGATATTGTAGTTTTAGATGCAGGACACGGCGGAAAAGATGCAGGTGCAATTGGTGTAACCGGTGTTAGAGAAAAAGATGTTAATTTAGGCATTGTACAAAAAGTAGGAAAGCTGATTGAAGAAGAACTTCCTTCTGTAAAAGTTGTTTATACTCGAAAAACAGATAAGTTTGTAGAATTGTATAAACGAGGAAAAATTGCTAACGAAAATAACGGCAAATTGTTTATATCCGTTCATTGCAATTCAACGCCGCAAAAAACTGAAGACGCCAAAGGTTTTGAAGTCTATTTGCTG
>CALGLM010000429.1 GCA_937930275.1 uncultured Ignavibacteria bacterium | reverse complement strand
TTTTTACAATCGCACGGAATTTCTTCTAATTATGCGTTAAAAATATTTAAAACTTACGGTAAAGATGCAGAAAAAATTGTTAACGAAGATCCTTATCGCTTAAGTTACGAAGTTTGGGGAATTGGATTTAAAACCGCAGATAATATTGCCCGTAATTTGGGTTTTGGAGAACAGCACCCAAAAAGAATGGAAGCTGCCGTAATATATTTACTTAACGAAGCTATTTCGGACGGGCACGTTTATTTAAACGAAGAAGAATTATACAAAAAAGCATATGAAATGTTAAATTATGATCTTTCAAACGATGCAATAATTATTAATAATTTAGAAAAACAAAGAAGAATTGTAGTTTCGGATGACAGAATTTATATTGCAAAATTATATTATGCGGAAAGAAAAATTGAAAGAATTTTAACCGATTTGGCAGGTGAAGAAAAAAATGTAACAAAATTAGATACAAAGTATATCGAAATGGTAAAGTCTAATTTTAGCGAAGAGCAAATTACGGCTATTAATCATTCAATAAAACACAACCTACTTGTTTTAACCGGAGGTCCGGGTACGGGAAAAACTACCACTTTACGCGGAATAATAGAATTATACTTAAAAAAAGAGAAAAAAATAATGTTAGCTGCACCTACGGGAAGGGCAGCTAAAAGAATGACCGAAATAATAGGCTTGGAAGCTAAAACTATTCACAGATTGTTGGAATTTAACCCTATGGATTTATCATTTGGTTATAATGAAGAAAATAAACTTGAAACAGACCTGCTTATTATTGATGAAGTATCTATGATTGATACTTTTTTAATGTACAGTTTAGTATGTGCAATAAATAACGATACTACCGTAATATTTGTAGGAGATGTTGATCAACTTCCTTCTATTGGTGCAGGAAATATTTTACACGATATTATTAGTAGTAAAAGAATTCCTTGCGTTATGTTATCCAAAGTATTTAGACAGGCAGAAACCAGTAAAATTATTACCGCAGCTCATTCAATTAATAAGGGGAAAGTACCCGATATTTACGAGCAAGGAACCGATTTTGTTTTTATTAACGAAAACGACCCTGCAAAAACAATTGAAAAAATTAAACAACTTGCTTGTGAAGTTTTACCCAAACGTTATAAATTTACTTTAACAGAAGATATTCAAATATTATCTCCGATGTATCGCGGCGAAATAGGTGTTAACTATATAAATATGTTGTTACAAGAAGAATATAATAGTAATGATGTTGCTTTTAGTATAGGAGATAGAAAGTTTAAAATTTCTGATAAAGTAATGCAGCTTAGAAATAATTACGAAAAGAATGTATTTAACGGTGATATTGGCTATATTCACTCGTATGATAATGATGAAAAAATAATTAGAATATCATTTGACGGAAGACCGGTTGAATATGCTATTGCCGAAATGGATGAAATTACTCTTGCATATGCAGTAACGGTACATAAAAGTCAGGGTAGCGAGTACCCTTGTGTAATAATGCCTGTTTCGGTTTCACATTATATTATGTTGCAACGCAATTTGATTTATACCGCAATTACTCGAGCTTCAAAACTTTTAATAATGATTGGCGAAGCAAAAGCACTATCTATTGCCGTAAATAATAATAAAATTCAAAAACGAAACTCATCTTTATTTAAGTTTGATTTACTTGAAAAAACAATTTTTGAATAATGCCGTATAATATCATTTTACCCGAAATAGCAGAACGTTTTTATGCAATTTGCGCGGAAGTTAATAATTCCGATGATGATACAAAAATAAAGATCAGAAATTTAAGCAAACTTTTTAACGAAATACTAAATACAATATTAATTGCCGAAAACAGAACATTTAGCGGATTACAAACTAAGCTGTTATACTGTAATGATAAATTTAGTATTGATTCGGAACTATTTATTAAATTAAATCAATCTTCTTTATTTATTGCAAAAGCTAAACGAAATAAAAATTTTAAAGTATATGATAGACAATGTTCATATATTATTAAATCATTGGTTAATTTAATTAGTTTGTTTTCAGGAACTGAAATACCGACTGTTTTTAACGAAATAACCGCAGTTGATTATTTATTTAAACTTTCCGAAAAAATTGAGCTTAAAACCGACGAACCGATAAAAGTGATTGTGAAAAGTATTAGCAGCTCGTTAAATGCAATTGAAATGCTGTGTACCGTAATTGAAAGTGACGAAGAAATAAAAATTAACATTAATAAAACAAATAATTACGAATCGGAATACTTTGAATACTTAAAAAATTTACCTTTGTACACAAAAATATATTTTTATAAACTGCAAAAATCTTTATTTAACGAATCTTTTTACAATACAAATTTAACTGATTATTTTGTTATTGAACCCGATTTTTTATTGGATGTTAGCGATATTGCAAGTTGTTTTTTATACGGCGGGGCAAATTTTAAAATATTTTTTTTGGATAAAATGTTTAACGGAGGAATTAGTAAAGCTACAATAAGGGGTAATATTGTTAATAATATGCTTGATTTAAGAATTATTGAAAACAACAATGATTTTGAATATTTATTTGAAAAAGCTGCCGAAAAAAGTTTAATGCCTATTTCTCTTTTATCCGAACGTGATTTTGAAGAAATAAAAAACGAAATAAAGTACGAACATTT
>CALGLM010000428.1 GCA_937930275.1 uncultured Ignavibacteria bacterium | reverse complement strand
AACCGCTTTATTTATTATCGAATTATAGTGCCCCTCAATCCAGTCTATAAAAATATTGCTGGGAACTTGAATTTTCAAAATATCTTCATTTAGTTCGATAGGTTTTATAGGCAAAAACCAAGTGTTGTACGAAAGCGGCGAAACTGCATCTTTAATAATATCTAAGCAATCCTTCCAAATTGTTTTATGATCTCGATTTAAATCTAAACTTATACTTCTGCTCATCTTTTAACAGTTATCCACATTTAAACATTTTATATATTTTTTTATCTTTATATTAAAATTAACTTGCTTTTTAAAAATTATATTTGTTAACATTTTATTAACATTAACTAATTGCTTTTAACTTATTATATTAAAACAAGTTACATTCACTCAACAAACAAAAAGAACAAAATTTTACTCAAAACTCATATTTCACATTTTTTTCAATTTTGTGAAACGTTTCACAAAAACAGGTTATCAACAAGTTATCAACATATTTTAACATGCCAATTTTAATGTAAAAATAGAACTAATAAATTTTGTGTGCAAGTTAATTTTTCAACTTTTTTATAACTTGTTATCTTGTAAAAAGATAAATTTAATAAGACCCCCCATCCAAATACCTTGTTTCCCCTATAATTCCCCACCCCGTGTAAACGTTCTCATTTTTTATATGTTTTTAATAAAATTTTCGCATTTTTAGTTGATATAACTTTAATTTTGGAATTTTTTATTTACAAAAAAAACCGCATATTTATCTTTTAAATATTTTATTAAATTATTGAGGTTTGAATGCAAAAAGTTGTTGTTGCCGGGGGTGCCGGCTTCATCGGAAGCCATTTAGCCGAGTATTACGGAAATATCGGATATGAAGTTTTTGTTATTGACAATTTACGAAGCGGAAAAAAAGAAAATTTAGAAGTAATTGACAACCTTCATTTTATTGAAGATAGCATAACCAACAAAGATATAGTTAACGATACAATAAAAGATGCAGATTATGTTTTCAACTTTGCAGCTTTAGTTAGCGTACCGGAATCTATTGAAAAACCGTATGAATGTGTTGACATAAATGTTAACGGATTATTAAATCTTTTAGAAGCGTCTAAAATATTTGGGGTTAAAAAACTTGTGCATGTTTCATCGGCAGCAGTTTATGGCGATAATCCCATTTTACCTAAAAAAGTAACCATGAGTCCCGAACCAAAGACCCCCTATTCTATTACAAAACTTGACGGTGAGTTTTACTGTAAGATGTACAGCGAACAATTTGGACTAAAAACAACTTCACTTAGATTTTTTAATGTTTTTGGAGAAAGACAGAACCCTAAAAGCCAATATGCGGCAGCTGTTCCTATTTTTATTGAAAAAGCCGTAAAAAACGAAGATATTACAATTTACGGAGACGGCTTACAAACAAGAGATTTTATTTATGTAAAAGATATTGTTCAGGCTTGCAGTTTAGCGGCTAATTCGCAAATTAAAACAGGTTTGTTTAATGTTGCTTACGGTAAAAGTATCACTATTTTGGATATTGCTAAAACAATTATTAAATTAACCGATTCTAAAAGTAAAGTTTTATTTGCCCCCGAAAGAGCCGGAGATATAAAACATAGTCTTGCGGAAGTTACCGAAACTTTTGATATTTTAAAATTTAATCCCAATTGGGACCTATTAAAAGGATTAGAGGCTACAATAAAATACTTTAAAATATAGAGAATTTTATGAAAAATATATTAGTTGTTTTTACCGGCGGAACTTTTTCTATGAAAATTGACGAATCAACAGGTGCAGCCGTTCCTTTTTTTCACGGTAACGAATTGATAGAAAAAGTCCCCGAAGCGGAAATGCCTGCAAATATTAAAGTATTTGAATATGGTAATTATCCGGGTCCACACATGACCCCCGAAATCATGCTCGATTTATCAAAAAAAATTCAAGATTTTGTTAAACTTCCGGATATTGACGGTGTAATTGTTACGCACGGCACAGATACTTTGGAAGAAACTGCTTATTTGCTCGATTTAACAGTAAAAACTGAAAAACCGATTGTAGTAATTGGTGCCATGCGAACAAGTACCGAACCAAATTGGGACGGTGCACGTAATCTGTCAGATGCAATCCATGTTATTAACAATAACAATAGCAGCAACTTAGGTGTTTTGGTTTGTTTGAACGGCGAAATTAACGCAGCAAGCGAAGTGACAAAAACACACACGGAAGACGTAGAAACTTTCCATAGCTTGGATTTTGGTGCATTAGGTTTTGTTGATAGGGGACGCGTTTTTATCAATCGCCTACCCAAAAGATTAGAAACAATAGAGACAAATAATATAAATTCAAACGTCGATTTAATAAAAGCTTATGCAGGAATGAATGAAAAATTCTTTCAATTTTCTGCAGATAGCGGAGTTGCCGGTTTAGTTGTTGAAGCAATGGGAGTTGGAAACGTACCTCCTCTTGCATTTAACGGAATACAGTATGTTTTAGATAAAGGAATTCCAGTTGTCTTAGTTTCCAGGTGTCCGGCAGGCGAAACATTAGATATTTACGGGTATCCGGGTGCCGGTAAATGGCTACATAAAGCGGGTGTAATTTTTTCAGACTATTTAAACGGGCAAAAAGCAAGAATAAAATTAATGCTTGCCTTAGGAAAAACAAATGATGTTAACGAACTAAGGAAAATTTTTGGTGATATATAATGCAACTTTACAACTCCGAACCGTTTTATAAAAAACTAAAACCGCTAATCGGATCGTTTATTTTATTACCGCTAATGCTGTATATAGGGTTAAATAGAGGTAAATACTTTTTAATTGACTGGTTTAATTTACTTATTCACGAAGGAGGGCATGGCGTTTTTATGTTCTTTGGAAAATACATTCACGCATTAGGCGGAACGTTAATGCAAATAATTATTCCTTCTTTATTCATTTATTATACCGCTAAAAGGAAATATCTGTTTTTAACTCAACTTTTTTTAATCTGGCTTGCCGAAAATTTAGTTAACATAAGCGTTTATGCAGCAGACGCAAGGGCAAGGAAGTTACCCCTTTTAGGAGGCAAGAAAGTTTATCACGATTGGACTTATTTGTTAAGCACTATAGGAATTTGGGAATATGACCAGGCAGTAGGTCTGTTTTTCTATTCTACGGCAATAGGTATTTTTGTACTTGTTTTTCTTCTCCCCTTTTTGATGCCGAGAAGAGATAAATTATATACTGAATAAAAATTACATTAATAAAACAGTGATACTTAAAAAGAAACCCTCAAGAAATAATGTTATCTTAAGGGTTTTTATCATATTAAAGACTATGCTCTTAATGCATCAACAATTTTTAATCTTGAAGCACGTACTGCAGGAAAAAAACCTCCTAATAATCCCATAATAACCGCAAATATCATTGATGATATTATAATATCCGAAGATAATGCAAATGAAAATTGAAGTTCGGCAAAGCTGCTAAAATTTAAGGTCGATATTGTTATAAACTGCAACAAAGAAGCAATAACTAATCCCGTAATTCCT
>CALGLM010000427.1 GCA_937930275.1 uncultured Ignavibacteria bacterium | reverse complement strand
ACCACCGAGATCTACACTCTTTCCCTACACGACGCTCTTCCGATCTTGCATAAATTAAAAGATCCGGTAATGGGGCTTGTAACCATTACCGAGGTTAAAATGAGTCCGGATTTGAAATATGCTAAAATTTATATTTCGGTTTACGAACGAGAAAAACGTTCGGCAGTACTTGATAAAGTAAATTCTATAAAAGGAATGATTAGGACCGAATTAGCTGCAAAAATAAAAAATATCCGGTCTATACCGGAATTATCGTTTTTTGTTGACGATACTATTGATTATGTTGAAAAAATTGAAAACTTGCTGAAAAAAGTTCACGAGAATGATAATAAAGAAACAGAGCAACCGTAGCGAAGTAGATTTTGAAAGCGGTGCTGTAGTTCTAATTGATAAATCGAAAGGTAAAACATCCTTTGATGCCGTTTATAAAGTACGAAAGGCAATTAAAGTTAAAAAAGTAGGTCACGCAGGTACTTTAGACCCTGAAGCTACGGGGTTATTAATTATCTGCACAGGTAAAAAAACTAAAGAAATTAATCAGTTTCAAAATTTAGGCAAAACATATACCGGAATTATTAAACTTGGGTATGTTACAAAATCGTTTGATACAGAAACAGAGCCTACATATTACGGAGATATCTCTAACTTAGATAACCGTAAAATTGAAGAAACAAGAGATACTTTTTTAGGTAAAACAAAACAGTATCCTCCTATGTTTAGCGCCGTTAAGCATAAAGGTAAAGCACTTTATAAATACGCACGAAAAGGGGTGGAAATTGAAAGAAACGAAAGAGATATTGAAATTTATAAATTTGATATAACTGTTGAATTACCTTATATTCGTTTTGAAATTAAATGTTCAAAAGGCACATATATTAGAGTATTAGCTTCTGATTTTGGAAGCAAATTAGGATGCGGCGGGTATTTGTTGGAATTGCGGAGAACTGCAATCGGTGAGTATTCGGTTGATGACGCATTTACGATTGATGAGTTTTACGATTTTATGAGAACAAATTAAAATTACTGTAATTATGAATATGAATGTTTATTATGAAAATTCTGATATTGATTTTGCACGTGGAACAGTAGTAACTGTCGGAACTTTTGACGGAATACATTGTGGGCATAAGTCATTAATTGAAATATTGCTTCAAATTTCTTATAAAACTAATTTGATGCATGTAATTGTTACTTTTGAACCGCACCCAAGACGTGTTTTGGGGAATAAAGACGAAGTAAAGCTAATTACTACTTTACAAGAAAAATTAGATGTATTTAGGTTGTACGGAATTGAAAATGTTCTTATTATAAATTTTACCGAAGAATTTTCTAAATTAAGTTATGAAGAGTTTATAAAAGAGTATATTGTTAAAAAGCTTAATGTAAAGTATTTTTTAATAGGGCACGACCATAAATTTGGTAAAGATAGAGAAGGGGATGAAGCAAAATTAACTGATCTTGCAAAAGAAAACAACTTTTCGGTAATTGCGGTACCTCCCACGGTTGTTGATGACGAACCTATAAGTAGTTCGTTAATTCGTAAGTTTTTATACGAAGGAAATATTGAAAGCGCAAATGCATACTTGGGAAGAAGATTTAAGCTGGAAGGGGAAGTAGTTGAAGGAAGTAAACGAGGCAGGGAATTAGGATTTCCGACAATAAACTTAAAAGTTGCGGAAGAAAAAATTATACCCGGTAACGGAGTGTATGCGGTTACTTGCACAGTAAGAGAGGTTGAGTACTTTGGAATGATGAATATAGGAAACAGACCGACATTTGACAATTTGCCGGACAAAATAATTGAAATAAATTTATTTGATTTTTATAAAGAAGTTTATGGCGATACGGTTACAGTAACAGTTTATGACTTTATTAGAGACGAAGTTCGCTTTACCAAAAAAGAAGATTTAATTGAGCAACTATATATAGATAGAGCAACAATTAGAAATTATTTAAATATTGAAACAACTAATTAATTGATTTCGGTGAAAACTGGAATTATATTGTAAAACAAAAAGGAGTAATACAATGTCTATTACAAAAGAAGAAAAAGCCGCACTTATAGCTAAATACGGCAAAAACGAAAAAGACAGCGGAAAAGCTGAAGTACAGATTGCTTTATTAACAACACGTATCAATCAATTAACCGAACATTTTGGCACACACAAAAAAGACCATGCCGGAAGAAGAGGTTTAATGATGTTAGTTGGTAAACGCCGTAGATTACTTGATTATTTAATTTCACGCGATATTGAAAGATATAGAGCAATAATAAAAGAACTTAACATTAGAAAGTAAGAGGCAAACTTAATGGTATATACTAAAGAAGTTGAAATAGGCGGTAAAAAGCTAACAATTGAAACAGGAAAGTTGGCAAAACAAGCAAACGGTTCTGTTATGGTTAGATACGGAGACACAATGGTACTTGTTGCTGCCGTTGCTGCTTCGGAACCAATGCAAGGTGTTGACTTTTTCCCGTTGTCGGTTGAATATAGAGAAAAAGCATTTGCAGCGGGAAAAATTCCCGGCGGATTTTTGAAACGTGAAGGAAAACCGAGTGATAAAGAAGTATTATCTTCTCGATTAATCGATAGACCTATTCGACCTCTATTCCCTTCGGAATTTAAGAATGAAACCCAAGTTATAGCATTTGTTTATTCGTTTGACGGTGAAAACGATGCTGATGTTTTGGGTGCAGTCGGTGCTTCTGCCGCATTGGCAATATCCGATATTCCGTTTTTGGAACCCGTAGGCGAAGTAAGAGTTGGAAGGATTGACGGTAAATATATTGTAAACCCAACTTTTGAAGAACTTCAAAAAAGTGATTTGGAGTTGGTTGTAGCCGGTACCACAACATCAATTATGATGGTTGAAGGAGAAGCTACAGAAGTTTCCGAAAATGATATTTTGGAAGCTTTAAAATTTGCTCATGAAGAAATTAAGAAAATTGTAAACGCCATTAACGAGTTAGCTGCCGAATGCGGAAAACCAAAAATGGTTGTTGCAAAAGAAGAATTTGATGAAAATTTGGTTGCTGACGTTAACACACTTGCATACGACAAGTTTAAAGAGATTGTATCTACTGTGTTAAGTAAAGAAGCAAGAGCCGAAAAAAATAAAGAATTAACAAATGAAGTATGCGCTGCCTTGGCAGAAAAATATCCTGAACAAGAAGACGTTATCAAAACTTTACTACATGATATGGAAAAAGATTTGATGCGTAAACGTATTTTGGAAGAAGGATTAAGACTTGACGGACGCAATACTAAACAAGTTAGACCGATAAGTATAGAGACAGGTTTGTTACCTCGCACTCACGGTTCTGCTTTATTTACAAGAGGCGAAACACAAAGTTTAACCACTTTAACATTGGGTTCAAAAAATGATGAACAAATAATTGACGGGTTGCAAACGGAATATAAAAAACGTTTTTTATTGCATTATAATTTCCCTCCGTTTTCTGTAGGAGAAACAGGCAGATACAGCGGAACCGGAAGACGTGAAGTAGGACACGGAAACTTAGCCGAGCGCTCGTTAAAATATATCGTTCCCGAAGAGTCTGTTTTCCCTTATACTATTCGCATTAATTCAGATATTCTGGAATCAAACGGTTCTTCTTCAATGGCTACTGTTTGTGCAGGATGTTTGGCTTTAATGGATGGCGGTGTGCCCGTTAAAACACATATTGCCGGTATTGCAATGGGTCTTATTAAAGAAGATGACAAGTATGCAATTCTTACCGATATTTTAGGAAATGAAGACCACTTAGGCGATATGGATTTTAAGGTTGCCGGAAGTGAAAACGGTGTAACCGGAATTCAGATGGATATTAAAATTCAAGGTATTTCTTTTGAAATAATGGAAAATGCTTTAGCTCAGGCAAAAGAAGGTAGATTGCACATTCTTGGTTTAATGAAAACAGCAATTGCCGAATCGAATGCTCAGGTATCACAGTATGCCCCGTCTCTAATTTCTATGAAAATTAGAACCGATAAAATTGGTGCTGTAATTGGACCTGGCGGTAAAGTAATACAGGGAATTCAAAAAGAATTTAGCGTTGAAATATTTATTGATGATGACGGTACGGTTAATATTGCCGCTCCGAGTCGTGAAGCAGCTAATAACGCAAAAAATTACATTAAACGTTTAACAGCCGAACCTGAAATTGGTGAAGTTTACGAAAATTGTAAAGTTGTTAAAATAACCGATTTTGGTGCTTTTGTTGAAATATTACCCGGCACACAAGGTTTGTTGCATGTTTCACAAATAGATACTAAGCGTATTAATAAAGTTTCGGATGTGTTAAAAGAAGGTGAATTAATTACCGTAAAACTGTTAAAGATGGAAAACGGAAAGCTAAGTTTATCACGTAAAGCTGTTTTGGAAGATGAAAAAAACAAATCTAACAGTAGTGAAGAAAACGTAGTTGAAGGTATTGAATTTAAAACAGATTTTAACACCGAAGCCTAATTTTTAAGAGAAATATTCTCGTAAAGTTATTGTTTATACAGATTGTTATAATAGGGGCTGTTTTTAACAGTCCCTATATGTAAAAATTATAAAACTTTTAATGTAAGTATTTATCAATTTGCAATGATAAACTTACGGATTATTAATAGAGCCCAAGTTCTATATAATGAATTTAATATTTACAGTCTGATAAATATAAAAATACCGGTAATTATGAGATTTTCTCTTTTTTTTATTTAAAAGGAATAAATTTGAGCATATTATCAGAAAACTTTAATAATAAAATAATTATAGCTCCGTTAGCCGATGTTAGCGATGCTCCGTTTAGAAAAATAAATAAAATGTTCGGAGCTGATTTGACGTTTACTCAGATGGTAAGTGCTAAAGGTGCAATATCCAATCAGTTTGATTCGTTGCGTTATTTAGTTTTTGCAAGAGAAGAAAAACCGATAGGAGTTCAAATTTTAGGGAATGATCCTATTGTTATTGAAGATTTTATATCTCAAATTGTAAGTTTAAAACCCGATTTAATTGATTTGAATTGCGGATGTCCGGCTCAAAAAGTAATAAACCAAAAACTTGGTGCTTCATTATTAGACAATCCAATTCTATTGGAAAAAATTATTAAATCAATGGTTAAAAAAAGTGAAGGGATACCGGTATCCGTAAAATTACGTTTAGGTAGAAGCAAAAATAAAATTAATATAGCCGAAAACGTTAGAATTGCGGAAGGAGCAGGTGCTTCGTTAGTGACGGTTCACGGAAGAACGCGCGATGATAAATATAGTACTGATTCCGATTGGACTGCAATTAAAAAAGTTGTAGAAAGCGTAAAAATTCCTGTTATAGGCAACGGAAATTTATTTACTCCCGAAGATATTAAAAATTTTTTAGAATATACCGGATGTGCCGGTGTTATGCTTGCCAGGGGAGTGATAGGAAATCCTTTTTTAATAGAACGAACAAAACAGTATTTAGAAACGGGGGTTATTTCGGAAAATGCGAGTATCGATAAGGTTTACGAAGTGTTAAAGATGCATATAAATTTGTTACTTAGAGAATATAACGAATTAACGGCTATACCCAAAATAAAGAAAAATATTGTTTGGTACTTAAGATTTTTTGACGGAATTTCCGTTTTATTAAATAAAATATTTTCTTTTAACGATATTCATAGTATATTAGAATATCTCGATTTACATGTTTTAAATATAAAAAATAAAAATTACGATAGCGAAGATTTAAGTATAATAGATAAAAAGTTTAAAGAGAGAATTATCTTTTGGTTAAGTGATGACTTATTAATCGGAAGTTAATTTTGCTTAATATAAGAGTGTATAATGGAAAAATTAATAATAATCAACTCATCCGCTTCTTCCACAAGGGTGGCAATAACGGAAGACGGAAATCTGGTTGATTTTTTTGTAGATAATGCCGAAAAAGAGAGAATGGTAGGGGACATTTATCTGGGGCGTATAGCAAGGGTGCTGCCGGGAATAAGAGCAGCTTTTGTTGATATAGGCTTAAAACATGATGCTTTTTTGCATTTTTCGGATATTGGTGAAAGGTTGGAATCGTTGCAAGGCGTATTGGATGAAAATACGGATGATGACGAAGACGAAGATGAGGACTCGGAATTAGGGAACGAGCAAGAGAAAAAAGAACAAAAATCTGATTATACCCCAAAATTAAAAAAGGGAGAAGAGATTTTAGTTCAAATTATTAAAGAACCGATGAAAGATAAGGGGGTTAGGGTAACATCAAGCGTTTCTGTCCCCGGTCGGTTTTGCGTTCTTTTACCCTACGATAATAAAATCGGTATTTCCAAAAAAATTAATGATTTTAAAGAAAGAAGAAGACTAAGAAAACTTGCAAGAAGTATTATTCCCAAAAATTGTGGTCTAATTATTAGGACTGCGGCTCTTGATCAAAGTGAAGAATCATTGGCAAGTGATTTAACTTATCTTGTAGATACTTGGAAAGAGATTGAAGAAAATGCAAAACAAGAGGAACCTCCTACTTTACTTTACAAAGATTTAGATACGACTAACAGTGTTATTAGAGATTTGTTTACACCGGATGTAAATAAAGTTTTAATTGATACAAAAAAATTGTATAGAGAGATTAGAACCTATCTTAAGTTAATTCAACCCGAGTTGGTTAATAAGGTTGAATATTTTAAGGGTGAAAAACCGATTTTTGAAGAGTTTAAGATAGAAGAACAAATAAAAGCTTTAATGGGACGAAAAGTTCCTTTACCAAGCGGTGGACATATAGTAATTGATCATACCGAGGCGATGTTTGTTATTGATGTAAACAGCGGTAGGTATGCCGCAAAAAAAGAACAAGAACTTAACTCGCTTAAAACAGATTTGGAAGCGGCAAGAGAAATTGTTAGACAATTGAGGCTGCGTGATATAGGCGGCTTAATTGTTGTTGATTTTATTGATTTGGAAGACGAAAAAAACAGAAAGAAGATTTACGACGAACTAAAAAAAGAATTTAAAAAAGATAGAGCAAAAGTTGCCATGTTACCGATGACCGACTTTGGTTTAATGCAAATAACAAGGCAAAGAATTAGAGAAAACATCATCCAATCTTTTAATGAAGAATGTCCTTATTGCCACGGTACGGGATTATTAACAAGAAGGTCTCATTTAATTCATGAAATAGAAGAATGGGTTAAAAGATTTACAAATAAAAGCAAAAAGCGAAAAATATATTTACGTGTTAATCCTTTATTAGCCGAAAAACTAACTGAAGGTTTTTTTAGCCCGTTGCGAAAATTGATGCTGAAAAATTTTATTGTAATAAAACTTATAATTGATATCAAAGTTGATGTTCAAAAATTCCATTTTTTGGCAGAAATGAACGGTAAAGATATAACAGAAGATTTTATTTGAGTTTTAGTCTAAATTTTTACAACTTTAAAGGTTGATTTTATTTTTTTATACTAACAGTTGAGTGAGAGTACTTAGATGAAAAAGACAAATTTTACAGAAATTCACCGAAAATTAGGAGCAAAATTAGTTGAATTTGCCGGATTTGAAATGCCGGTACAATACCATTCCATTATTAACGAGCACAAAGCAGTTCGTAATAAAGTTGGTGTTTTTGATGTTTCTCACATGGGAGAAATATTTATTAGAGGAGAAAAGGCTTTAAATTTTGTTCAGCATATAACGGTAAATGATGCTGCAGCATTAACGGACGGCAGAGTGCAGTATTCGGCTATGTGTTACCCGGACGGAGGAATAGTTGACGATTTATTAGTGTATAGAATAAGTGAAAAAGAATTTCTTTTAGTAGTAAATGCTTCCAACAAAGATAAAGATTATAATTGGATGAAAGAAAACAACACTTTTGGTGTTGATATTATTGATGAAAGTGATGAATACTCGTTATTAGCTGTTCAAGGTCCCTTTAGTAAAAAGACCATTGCTAAAATTTGCGATAAACCGATTGATTTAGAATATTACCACTTCTTTTTTGCAAAAATTGCCGGATTTGATATGATAGTTTCGCGTACCGGCTACACAGGTGAATTAGGATATGAACTGTACTTTAAAGGAGATGAAACCACAGCGGAAAAAATATGGAATGCTGTTTTTGCTGCCGGTGAAGAGTTTGGAATAGAGCCTGTCGGATTAGGCGCTCGTGATTCGTTACGTCTGGAAATGGGTTTTTGCTTGTACGGAAACGATATTGATAAAAGTACAAATCCTTTGGAAGCAGGGTTAGGCTGGATTACAAAACTAAAGAAAGAAGAGTTTATAGCAATTGACGTACTTAAAAAAGTAAAAGAAGAAGGATTAAAAAGAAAACTTGTTGCACTTGTAAGTGACGAAAAAGTATTCCCAAGACATAACTATGAATTATCGGTTAACGGTCAAGTAGTCGGCTTTGTTACCAGCGGTACGGTTTCACCTATTTTGGAAAAAGCGATAGCTATGGGTTATGTTGAAATTGAGCATGCTTTTGAAGGCAATATAGTTAACTTTTTAATTAGAGGTAAAGAAATTCCTGCTAAAATTGTAAAATTACCCTTTATAACCAAATGAGAATAAACGTATTTTTAACACACAACAATATTGACGAGTTATATTTTAACGGACTGACAGTAGCGGTTATTGATGTTTTAAGAGCTACGACAACAATTACCGCTGCATTAAATAACGGAGCAAAAGAAGTTATACCGGTTAGCAGTATAGAATTTGCCATGAAACTTTCGGGCAGTCATACCTTGTTAGGCGGTGAAAGACATACTAAAAAAATTGAAGGATTTAGTTTAGGTAATTCCCCTTGTGAATACACCGAAGATATTGTAAAAAACAAATCGATTATTATTTATACAACAAACGGAAGTAAAGCGATAGTAAAGGCAAAATTTGCCAAAACGGTAATTTGTTGTTCGTTTCCTAATTTGGAAATTTCAGCAAAATATTTACTTTCGTTAGGAACCGATATCGAAATAGTTTGCTCGGGTAATAACGGCATGTTTAGTATTGAAGATACGGTTTGTGCCGGTATGCTTATTAACGAAATATCAAAATTATCGGGTGAAATTACTTTGAATGATGGCGGAAACGCAGCTTTTATACTTGCAAAACAATACTCAAAAAAAGTTTTAAAGATGCTTCAAGAGTGTGACCACGGCAAAGTTCTTGCGGAAAACGGATTTGGAGATGATTTGAAATATGCGGCAAAATTGAACAGCATTGATGTAATACCTGTGTTCGATTCAAGCTCGCTAAAATTATTACCGTCTTCCGTAATCGAAAAATTACGCTTATAAATTATGATTTAAGATGGCAATTAAAAATAAACAGAAAAATAATACTGACGAATCTAATTTTATAATAAGCCCCGACAAAAAGAAAAAGATTGTGGGGCTTTTTCTTCTTATTTTAGCGTTACTGTTCTTTTTTAGCATACTTTCGTATGCAAGAAAAGATAGTGCCCATTTAGTTAATTGGTGGACTGATTTTACCGGTTCGTTTTCGCCTGATGCGGAATTTGCCGAGCGTCAGCAGAATACTTCTAATTGGTTGGGAATTTTTGGAGCATATACATCCGATTTCCTAATTAATAATACTATCGGAATTTTTGCATTATTATTACCCGTTGTATTGTTTTTATTCGGATACTCTATTGTTATCAAACAAAAAAATAGAGTTATTTTAACTCTTTCCAACTTTTTGCTTACAATCGGTATTTTGCTTTCTTCGTTTATGGGGTTAATTCGATTTAAATTCGGAATATTTACGGATTTAAAAGAAATGAGCGGTAAGATTGGTGACTTTTTAGGTCAATCCGTAGGATTTTTATTGGGTGGATTAGGAGGAATTATATTCTTTTTATTCGCAATATTCCTTACAATCTTTTTAACTTTTGATTTAAATTATTCCAAAATTCTTACTTGGTTCAAGTATTTATGGAGTGATGTTTTAATTGAAAAAAATGATGAAGATGATAATACTGATGAAGTAAAACTTGATAAGAAAAAGGCGAACGGTAAAGACAAAAACGATGATAATGATGAAACTAAAAAAAATCTTGATAAAATTAAAGATTTAAAAGAGGCAGCTAAACCAAAAGCCAGATTAAATGTATTAAAGGAAGCATTTGGTGATGATGAGGAAGAAGAAGATACAAGAATAGAGATTGTACGTAAGGGAGCTGATAAAAAGGGAGAGGAAAAACCGACTGAAACAGTTATTAAACCGATTGAAAAACCGAAAAAAGATAAAGAATCAGATTTAAGTAAAAAAGATGTACCTTTAGTTCCAAATAACGATGAAGATGTTAAATTAGCTGACGACTTACCACAAGTTGATTTAGCAAAAGAAATAAAAAAAGAGGCGAAACTACCCGAACAATGGGAAGAAGAAATTAATTTTAAACCGATTCCTATTGATAAATTTAATACATATCCAAATGACGGTGCCAATATTTCGGATGATGAGCTAAAAAGGAATGCCGAATTATTAACAGAAAAACTTGCCTTATTTGATATTAAAATTGAAGATATAAAAGTTCATCCGGGACCCGTAGTAACAATGTATGAAATTGTACCTTCGCCGGGTGTAAAAATTAGTAGAATTGTTAGCTTGGAAAATGACATTGCTTTGGCTTTAGCGGCACGCGGTATTAGAATAATTGCTCCGATACCGGGTAAAAGTGCAATTGGTGTTGAAATTCCTAATGCAACAGCTTCTATGGTTAGTGCTCGTTCGGTATTAGAAAAACTAAGAGAGTATAAAGGTAATTTACCTTTAGCTTTTGGTAAAGAGATTAACGGTGATATACATATAGCAGACTTATCGACAATTCCCCACTTGTTGGTTGCAGGTTCAACCGGCAGCGGTAAAAGTGTCGGAATTAATATGATGATAATGAGCTTAATTTATACAAAGCACCCTTCTGATATTAAGTTTGTTATTATTGATCCTAAAAAAATCGAGCTTTCATTTTACCAAAGATTAAATAAACATTATTTAGCCGTTTCGCCTGATTTAGACGAAGAGATAATTACTACTCCTTCAAATGCCTTAATTGTTTTAAAGGCAGCAGTTCTTGAAATGGAAAAACGGTATGACATGCTTTCAAAAGCAGGTGCAAGAAATATTTTAGAATATAACAAAAAAATTGCAGATCCAAAACGTAAACCGGTAGATACTGAAACAATAAAACACCATCGTTTACCATATATTGTTGTAATTATTGATGAATTAGCAGATTTAATGATTACCGCAGGAAAAGAAGTAGAAGAACCGATTGCACGCATTGCCCAACTTGCCAGAGCTGTGGGTATTCATTTAGTGGTTGCAACTCAACGACCTTCTGTAAACGTTATAACCGGTGTTATTAAAGCAAACTTTAGCGCACGTATTGCATATCAAGTTGCTACTAAAATAGATAGTAGAACAATTTTAGATATGAACGGTGCCGAACAATTACTCGGACGAGGTGATATGTTATACTTACCTGCCGGGTATCCTAAACCGGTACGCATCCAAAATGCATTTGTATCGACCGAAGAAGTTGAAGATGTTACTAATTATGTTTATGCTCAAAAAGGATTTTCAAGAAGATATTTACTCCCTTCGGTTATTACTGCTAAAGGGGGAGGAAATGATAGTATGCTTGCAGATTTAGATCCGATGTTTGAAGAAGCTGCATTATGTATTATGAATAACAATCAGGCTTCGGTTTCATTGTTACAACGTAAATTGAAACTTGGATATGCTCGTGCTGCGCGTATTATGGACCAGCTTGAACAAGCAGGAGTTGTAACAGCCGCAGACGGAGGAAAACGAGTAATTAATATTAGTAGTTACGAAGAATTAGACGCAATTATGAAATCGTTATAGTTATGAAGAAAATAATATTTTTATTGTTAGTGCCCGTCTATTTATTTGCTCAAAACCCGCAAACCGTTTTAAAATTATTGCAAAGCAAAGTAAAAGAAACTGCCAGTTTTTCGGCTAATTTTAAACAATCTTTTGCAGATAATTCAAAAAAGAAAAATACGATATCGGGAAAATTTATTTTCGCATATGGCAACAAATATATTGTGGAAACAAAAAGTTTTAAAATAATTTCGGACGGGAAAACAGTCTGGAATTACACTCCGACTCAAAAAAGAGTAATAATTAGTAATACCGAAGACGAAGCATCATCTTTTTCGATTGATAGGTATTTATTTAAAGTACCCGAATTGTGCAAACTTTCAATTATAAAAAGCGAAAAATTTCCAAATTCCATAAAATTAATTCCTAAAAATTACGATTTGGAATTTAGTTCTGCCGAAGTATATTCGGATAAGGATTATATTATTCAAAAAGTTGTAATAACCGATACCAATAATATAACTTATATACTGGAGCTGACCGAGTCTAAAGCTTTAAGCGATTTGTCTCAATATAAGTTTTCTTTTACTCCTGCAAAAGGTGTAAAAGTTATTGATATGAGATAAAATTATTTTTCAAAAAATAATTTAAAAGCGTAAAAAACTAAAAATACTCCAAATATCTTTTTTAGTACTGATTCCGGTAATTCGGTGGCAAATTTAGAAGAAAAATAACTTCCTATTAAAAAAGCAATAGCCATAACAATTACAGCTTTAATATTTACAAAGCCCTTATTATAATAGTTAATTACTGCTAATATTCCGACTGGGGGTAATAATAAACCTAAAGAAGTACCTTGAGCAGCTTGTTGACTATAACCTAATATCATAACCAAAGCAGGAATTACGATTATTCCGCCTCCAATACCCAAAATACCGCTCATTGCTCCTGCTAAAACACCTATAATTATTAAAATTATTAATTCATTCATTAGTTAATTCCCAACTTATTTAACTAAAATCATTTTATTTGATTTGAAATTATTATTTGATGTAAGTTTGTAAATATAGATTCCGGATGGCATATCCGAATCAGCTTTAAAGTAATAATTATACTTTCCTTGTCCTAAAAAACCAAAGTTTTCGTGTTTAACAAGTTCCCCAATGCCGTTAAATATTTCAATAGATACATCGGAGGGGTTATTAACGGAAAATGTGATATTGGTTGACGGATTAAATGGATTAGGGTAATTTTGATATAATTCAAAACTATTAGCTATAAATTCTTCAGATTTAACATCAGTCGGCAGCGGTTTACCGGCGTCAATCCAAGCGGTATAAATTAATGAAGCTAACGCCGAAGAGGATTTTCTTAGTAAATTTGTAGTAAAATACTTTGTAAGTGACCATAATTTGGAGTAATAAGTACTATTATACGAACCGCCTGAAGTAGCTTTTGCTGTTAAATCAGCAGCGAGTAACGAATCGACATAAGGATAATTATAGTAAATAAAATCGAATACATACTCAGATACGTCGTTAATATATACAGCATAATTCTTATTATAGCTTATTTCGTCAATGTAAGTGCTAATCATTTTAGATTCGTATCTGGAGTGTATTCCGGTTTGTCCCGTCATTTGTCCGTTATAGTTGGTAGTGATATGTAAGGGCATGCTTGCATCACCGATATAATGACCGAGATCGGCGGCAATAAGTGCTGCCTTTTCAAAATTTAATCTTGAAAAATTAGCTTTTAAACTATCAAAAGCCGCAACAACAGCCCATGGCAAAATTCCTTGATCGTAAACAAAATTATACCCGTACATATTAATTAAAGTATCAATATCTTCAGGGATATATCCGTAAGTAGTAAAGTAGGAATAATTATCAATATCTATATAATGCTTAGGGGCTTCGGTAGGGTCTTGACCTTTTCTTGCATCAGCATCGCTTGCATGATCTGCTAAAACCTGTTGTAATGAAAATAAATATTGTGAATCCCCGGGAAAACCGTAAACGGATTTTTGATTTATTAAATAATGAGCTTCGCCTCCCCATCCAAAAACAGCCGAGTAAATAGATATAAAGCAAATAAAAATATATCGTATCATAAGAACACTTTAAAATTATTAAATAATAATAATACGATTAATAGGTGAGAATTGCAAAAAAAAATAGTTGATTAGAATACTTGCTTTATTTTACACTTTAAAAATATTAACAAAATGCTTTACGTTTGTAAAGAAAATAGTTGACAAACGTAAAGAAATTGCGTAAATTAGATATGAAAATGTGAAAAAATCACATTAAACAATAGTAATAAGAAAAAATGATTATATCACTTAATATTGAGAACTTTTTAAGTTTTGGAGAAAAAGTAAATTTTTCTATGGCTGCGGGTAAAGTGCAACAACATAAAGAATTGCATACTTTGCAGGTAAATAAGAAGAAAAATTTTTCTTTATTAAAAATTGCAGCCGTTTATGGAGCAAATGCATCCGGTAAAAGTAATTTAATTAAAGCGATTGATGTGTTAAAACGTTTTGTAATAAAAGGGACTCAACCGGAAGAAGTTATTCCTTTAGTGCCTTTTAAACTAAATACAAAATACAAAAATAAACCGTCAAAACTTGAAATTGAATTTCTGAAAAATAATAAAATATATTCATTTGGGTTTGTTGCAGATAGTGAAATGATTTACGAGGAGTGGTTGTATGATATTACAACCGATAAGCAAAAACCGATTTATGAAAGAACGATTGATGAGTTCAAAAAATATTCTTTTAATTTTTTTAATAGCACAAAAATTACTGCAAAAGATAGGAACTTCGTTAAGTTTTTAGCAGAAGGTACAAGAAAAAATCAATTATTTTTAACTGAGTGTTTTTTGCATAAAACGGATAATAATTTTAAAAATTATAAAGGAATAATTGATTCACTTGATTGGATCAATAAAGACTTATTAATATTATTCCCAAATTCAAAATATCAGCCTTTACTTATTAACTTAGATAATTCAAAAGATTTTTTTAACAAATTTGAAACCTTAATTAGTACGCCGGGTACAGGTATAGATGGCATTGAACTTAGAGAAGTTAAATTTGAAAACCTTATTGATATTCCTGAATTAATAAAAAATGATATTAAGAATACGCTTAAACCACAAAAATCTGCATTTATAAATGCTAATATGGGTAATGATTTAATATTAGTTACAAAAAAAGACAATAACGAAATAATTGCAAAAAAGCTTTACGCTAAACATAATAGAATTAATGAAAAAGGTTGTGAGTATTTTGAACTTAATATGGAATCTGATGGTACAAGAAGATTGTTTGATATAATTCCTTTACTAATTGAAGAAGATGATAGGGAATTAGTCGTTTTTATTGATGAATTAAACAGAAGTCTTCATCCTTTGTTAACCAAATGGTTTATTGATGTTTTTATTAATCAGTCGTTTAATAAAAAGGTACAGTTAATTTTTACAACCCACGAGGAATATTTATTAGATTTTGATTTACTTAGAAAAGATGAAATTTGGTTTACGGAAAAAAATGAAAATCAAGAAACTAATATTTATTCGCTTGCAGAATATAAAGATATCCGTTTTGATAAACGTATTGTAAATGATTACTTGTTAGGAAGGTTTGGAGCTATCCCCAAAATATAAGGGCGGTTTTATGAAAAGGGAGTTTACTAAATTTACCAGAATTGAAAATGTTAGAGAACAAAGAAAGCTTTTTGTTATAGCAACGGAAGGAGAGAAGACTGAAAAAATATATTTCGATTATCTTAAAAACACCGGCTTGCTTAAATTAAATATTAATATTATTGTGCTTAATACTAAAGGGGGACGGAGTTCTCCAAAACAAGTATTAAAAAGACTACAAATATACAATGAAGAAAATAATATTGATACCCAAAAAGATGAATTGTGGCTTGTTATTGATAGAGATAGAGGTTCTAATTCGCTTAACGATATTCAGGAAATTTACAAAAATTGTAAAAAAGATAATATTGGGTTTGCTTTCAGCAATCCTTGTTTTGAATTATGGCTTTTAATACATAAACAAGATGTCAGTTGTATTGATGTAAAAGAAAAAGACCTTATATTGCACAATAAAAAGCAAAGTAAGAACGGAAAGACATATTTAGAAACAAAGATATCGGAATTATTTAATGGTTATAATAAGAAAAGGCCAAACTATTATCGTTTTATTCCGGCAACGGAATTAGCTATTACTAATGCTAAAAAATTAATTTCAGATGTAGACCCGGTGCCGGATAGTTTAGCTACATTTGTTTATCGCTTGGTTGAAAAAATTATTAATTTCCAAAAAGTAAAATTGACTAATTAAATAGTGATGGGTATAATAACCGACTAATTATTTATTTTAACTTAAGTTTAAATAATATAAAGTATTACATTGGGAGTTTTTCAAAATCCCCTAAGTGTCGGTTTTTATACTAAGTCTATTGTCTAATATCTATCGTCTATCGTCTATCGTCTTAAGTCTGAAATCTGAAATCTGAAATCTAATTTGCATTTTACTATAGTTTTAATGCATAAAAATGATTATTTTTGTATTTTAAAGATTTCGGAATAAGATGAAAATATTTGTAACAGGCGGTAGCGGATTTTTAGGCATTAACCTAATTAGATATTTGCTAAGTCTAAATCACGAAGTAACTTCACTCGATTTAGTAGAATTTGATTACCCGGATTGCAAAGACAAAATTAATGCTGTAATAGGCGATATACGAGACGAAAAAACTGTTGATAAACTAATGCAAGGGCAAGATTTTGTTATTCATTGTGCTGCGGCATTGCCGTTATATCCTGCAGATGATATTTATACGACCGATGTTATTGGTACAAGAATACTTGTTGAAGCAGCATTGAAGTATAATATAAAAAGGTTTGTTCATATAAGCTCGACTGCTGTGTACGGAATACCCGATCATCATCCGTTGTATGAAACAGATAAACTTAACGGTGTTGGTCCTTACGGTAAAGCCAAAATTCTTGCAGAAAAGGAATGCGAGACTGCAAGAGAAAAAGGGTTATGTGTTACCATTTTAAGACCTAAATCTTTTGTCGGACCCGAGAGACTTGGCGTTTTTGCACTATTTTACGATTGGGCAAAAGACGGCAGAAGTTTTCCGATGATAGGTGACGGATTTAATCGCTATCAATTGCTGGACGTTGAAGATTTATGTGAAGTAATTAATAATTGTTTGGTACTCGAAGAAGATAAAGTTAATGATGTTTTTAACATCGGGGCTAAAGAATATACTACTATGCGTGAAGATTATCAAGCTGTTTTGGATGAAGCAGGTTTTGGTAAGCGAATTGTCGGTTTACCTGAAATGCCGATCATTTTAACGCTAAGAGTACTGGAAGCCTTGAAATTATCCCCATTATACAAATGGGTTTACGAAACTGCAAGCAAGGATTCGTTTGTATCGATCGAAAAAGCAGAAAAAATGCTTAGCTATAAACCGAAATTTTCCAATAAAGATGCATTGATTAAAAATTACAAATGGTATTTGTCAAATTTGGATTCTTTTAAGGAAGCATCAGGAATATCACATCGTGTACCTTGGAAACAAGGAATACTAAGCATTGCCAAGTTATTTTTTTAAATTGAAATTAATTAATAATATAAACGGAGAAAAACATGCCTACAAAAGCGGATTTTTTAAAAACCACAGTTAAACATTTTGATATTAAAGAGCACAACGTCGTTCCTATTGTTGAAGCAATGGAACGTATGGCTTTTTCATCGCGTGATTTAAATAGAGCTTCTCAAATTTATGACATGATGTTAAAAGATAAAGATTGTACAGTTATATTAACTTTGGCAGGTTCAATTTTTAGTGCCGGATTAAAGAAAATTGTTTATGATATGGTTATGAATAATATGGTTGATGCAATTGTTTCTACAGGTGCATTAATGGTTGACCAAGATTTTTTTGAAGCATTGGGATTCAGACATTATTTAGGTTCACCTTATAGTGACGATAATTTGTTGCGTGATTTACATATCGATAGAATTTATGATACTTATATTGATGAAGACGAATTAAGAATATGTGACGAAACGACACAAAAGATTTTTGATAGTATGGAACCAAAAGCATACTCATCTCGTGAATATTTAAGAGAGTTCGGAAAATATTTGGATGAAAACGGTGGTCCGAAAGTAGAAGATAGCATAATTTATGCTGCTTACAAAAAGAATGTCCCTATTTTTGTACCTGCATTTTCGGATTGTTCAGCAGGATTTGGTTTTGTGGTTCATCAGACTAATAATCCTGAAAAACATTGCTCAATTGATAGCGCAAAAGACTTTTTGGAATTGACAAAAATAAAATTAGCTTCAAAAGAAACCGGTATTTTTATGATCGGCGGCGGTGTTCCTAAAAACTTTACTCAAGATATTGTTGTTGCGGCAGATATTTTAGCCGAAGATGCACCAATGCATAAGTATGCCGTTCAAATTACGGTTGCAGATGTTAGAGACGGCGCATTATCATCTTCTACATTAAAAGAAGCAAGCAGCTGGGGAAAAGTTGAAACAACCTATGAACAAATGGTTTATGCCGAAGCTACTTTAGCTTTACCTTTAATTGCCGGATATGCTTACCATAAAGGTAGTTGGAAAGAAAGAAAAGATAAAAATTTATCAAATATTTATTAATTTAATCCATAATATTGGTCTCAAAATCCCCGTTAATAGGGGATTTTTTGTTTGGATAAATCACTTTATTTTATTAGTTTAAATAATTAATTTGTTATTAAGTGAGGGGATAAATAATGAACAAAGGCGGATTTTCTTGGAAAAGGTTAGTTGGAATTACTCGTGTTAAGCAAAATTTTGCCCGCAAAACAGGTATGCCGACCACTAAAAACGGTTTGGAAAGAAAGATTGGCGGCATGATTTTAGGGAAAGGATGCTTGGTGATAATAATAGGAATGGTAGTTGTTGTAAGTATAATTAAAATAATATAATTATAAAAAGCATAAATTGTTACGTTTATTATTAAAAAATGTAGAATTTTGTTTATAATAG